>CAYFLE010000036.1:0-11737 GCA_964343645.1 uncultured Chitinophaga sp.
GATGCAGTTGCTCCTTACTGTAAACGGATTGTATATCGAGGCAACGAGTGCACAGCCTTATGCAGTGGCAGGGGATACCTTACAAATTAATTGTAGTGTAATTAATCGCAGAGGGATTCCGGCATCCATTCATTCAATCAGTTTGACAAATAATCAGGAGCATCCTTTTGCTTCTAAACAAAAATTAGCGGTGAACAAGGGGGTTAATTTTACTACTAAGATTCAGGTATCTAATTCTACCCCTTTATCACAGCCCTATTGGTTGCAGAAGCCAATCCAACACGGAACGTATGATGTTACGGATAATCTTTTGATTGGCAAACCAGAAAATGATCCTGCTTTTTCTGTTTTGGTGGATTTAAAATGGGAGGGCGAGGCTATTACTTATGAAACGATAACCTACGAAGTTCCCGTACGCTACAAATTCACAGATCCAGTAAAAGGGGAGCTACAATGTCCTTTGGTCGTAATGCCGGCAGCTACGCTACATCCCGCTGATCCACTTAAACTCCAAATTAATTCAGTGCCCATCCAATCAGATAAGATTGAATTGAATGGCCTCTCAACGCGTGAAAATGTTTCCTTATGGCTTACTACTGCTGATGGCAAACAAGAGCTTGCCAAATTGAATCAAATGTCAAAAGATCAGCGCAAGCAATTCAATTATAGGTTTCCTGTCAATAAAAATGTAGATACTATTCAATTTGCGTACACTGATGGTAGCGGAAATGGATCAACAGTTGATCGCGTTGAAATTCAGTATGATCATATACCGCCAATCTACTATTTTAAACCATCGCAAGTAGTGGTGAAGCCGCTGCAGGTAAATACAGTAGGTAAAAAAATTGGATATATACCTGGGGCAGGCGATAAGGTTCCTGAAGCTTTACAACGATTAGGGTATGTAGTTACGGTGTTAGATGAAAATGAAATGGCTAAACAATCGCTTACGCAGTTTGATGCTATTATAAGTGGAGTACGTGCCCATAATACGCAAGAGTGGCTGAATGGCTATTTTGAGAAACTCATGAAGTATGTAGAAGAGGGGGGTAATTATATTGTTCAGTATAACACTAGTAATCAAATTGGGCCTGTAAAAGCAAAGATTGGCCCTTATCCGTTTTTAATCACCCGTAATCGAATAACGGATGAAAATGCCATCGTGAAAGTGCTAAATCCTGCTCATCCCATTTTCAACTACCCCAATAAAATTACAGCCAATGATTTTGAGGGCTGGGTGCAAGAGCGAAGTATTTATCATGGTGTAGATACGACAAAGAAATATGAAACATTAATTGAAATGGCAGACCCTGGTGAAAACCCCGATGCGGGTGCATTACTAATTGCTAGAGTAGGGAAAGGTTGGTTTACGTATACAGGTCTCTCCCTCTTTAGACAATTGCCTGCTGGGATTCCTGGCTCTTACCGATTGTTAGCAAATTTGTTGGCACTTGGCAACGAAGCAAAAAAATAAGACATGAGTAAATCGCAACAGCGATCCGACTGGGCATTTGGGGTAGCTATTGCCCTAGGATTATTCCTAGGGATCGTGATCAAACGGGTGCGAGTAGGTTTATTGCTAGGTCTACTACTAGGGGTATTAATTGTTTGGACGGGTTGGATAAGAAATAATCGAAGAAATAAACAATAGTAAAGCAAATTATTTCACCGCATGCACATAGTTGATTGGTTAGTGTTGATCGCAACGCTTTTTGTAATCATTGTATATGGTTTATACAAAAGTCGTTCTACTAAAGACCTAGATGGTTATTTCCGTTCTAATCGAAGTATGAACGGAGGATTGATTTTGTTAAGCATCATGGGTACCCAAGCCAGTGCCATTACCTTTTTATCGGCGCCGGGGCAAGCTTACACAGATGGGATGCGTTTTGTGCAATATTATTTTGGATTGCCCATTGCAATGGTTGTGGTGGCTTATTTTTTTGTACCCGTTTATCATCGTTTGCAGGTGTATACGGCCTATGAATATTTGGAGAATCGATTTGATGGAAAGACACGTGCGTTAACTTCTTTTCTTTTTTTATTACAACGGGGACTTTCTACTGGTATCAGTGTTTTTGCTCCCTCTATCATCTTATCCTCTATTTTGGGGTGGAGCCTGACCGCCACTAGTATACTAATGGGCGGATTACTGATCATTTATACCTTGTCTGGGGGAGCCAGAGCGGTGGCTTACACGCAACAATTACAATGGGTCATTATCTTTTTAGGACTAGGGTTGGCAGGTTGGATGGTAGTCAACATGCTTCCTGATGGTTTTGGGTTTGGTGATGCCTTATTGATTGGTCAAGAAATGGGCAAACTAAATGTAGTTTCCTCAGGGTTTTCGAATGGTAAATTTGATTGGAGTGATCAGTATAATATTTGGAGCGGATTAGTTGGTGGATTTTTTTTAGCACTTTCCTATTTTGGTACGGATCAAAGTCAAGTGGGCCGGTACTTAACGGCAAAAAACTCAACGGAAAGCCGTAAAGGTTTATTACTAAATGGGTTGATTAAAGTGCCCATGCAGTTTTTGATTTTATTAGTAGGGGTGCTCGTATTTTCTTTTTATCAATTTAATAAGGCGCCTGTCTTTTTTAATCAAGTTCAATTAGCACAATTACGCAACAATAGCAATTACAAAGACTCTCTTATAACACTGGAAAATTCTTTTAGTGCTGTTGCACAGCAGAAGCAATTTTTACTGTCTACGTATGCCACTGTCAAAAAGCAGGGGACTTCAGTACATACGCAAAAAGTGATGCTCGATTCTTTACAGTCGTTACATAAACAGAGCGATAGCTTACGAAAAAAAGTAAAAGAATGGATTCGTCTAACAGGACCTGTTGGGGCGAGTAATGATACAAACTATATTTTTCTTCGGTTTGTGATGGATTTTTTACCAGTTGGCTTAGTCGGGTTATTGATTGCTATTATATTTCTAGCTTCTTGGGGCAGTATTGCAGCGGCTGTAAATTCCTTGGCAGCTTGCACGATGGTAGATTTTCATCAACGGTATGCTACTGGCAAGCTATCAGAACAGGCTGCCTTTAATTGGTCACGATGGTATACATTGCTCTGGGGATTATTTTGTATTGTGGTAGCGCTGTTTACCTATAACATCGGAAATAGCTTAATTGAAGCAGTTAATGTGTTAGGTTCTCTTTTTTATGGAGTAGTGTTGGGAATTTTTATAGTGGCATTATTTATGCCTCTTATAAAAAATGGCACTGTTGTTTTTGTGGCAGCCATCTTGGCTGAAATAATGGTGATACTTGTTTTTTATTTCAGCAAAGTTGGATATTTCAAACTTGCCTTTCTCTGGTTAAATCCTATTGGCGTTTTATTTGTGGTTTTGTTTGCTTTGGTTGGACATCTACTAGTGAAATGGAAGAAGGCATAAAAAAACCGCCCATTGGGCGGTTTAAGTATGTTGGTGCTAGTGTTTATTTAAGATCTGCTAAAAGCTTCTCGTTTAACTTCACGTAATCCATATTTTTCGCTTCTAGCGCAAGTTCTTTGGATTTGGTAGCAGCAGCTTTTGCCTCTGCTTTCTTTCCCAATTTGGCTAAACAATTGGCTAGCTGGTGATGCACCCAATAGGCTGTCGGTGTTGCAGCCACTGCTTTTTCAAACCAACTTAATGCTTGATTCAAATCTTTACCATTGTCCATGTAGTACATGGCTGCATTGAAATAGGGTGGTTTGTCCCCTTGCATGGCTGTTGCAATTTGTTGCATGATACGGGTGTCAATGTCTGTTTCCACCGTAAAGCTCACCTTTGTTTTATCCCAATACAGTCCAATTTCACATTGGTTGGATTTTATGTTATCGATCACAATAGCAAAATTTTCAATTTTGTATTTGAGGTCGGCTGTTGCTGCATTAATGCGGACAATATCCATTTCTTGTTTATAGGCAGCAGGACTTGTCACATCTGTTTGCTTACTGATAATGATGGTCCAGTTATCCTTATTGGGAATGCTAAGTAAGCCATATTTACCTGGGGCAATTTTTACCCCACCAATGCTTACTTCATCGCTAAAAGTTAGCGTTGTAGCACTGTTGGCGCCTGTTCTCCACACGTTACCAAACGGTACAAGGTCTCCAAAAATCTTTCTTCCCTTCACAGCAGGGCGGGAATAGGAAACTTCTAGAGTGCCTAATCCAAAGTCTTGTTTTATAGTTTGTAGTGGGCTAGGCGCTGGGGTTTTTACCTGGGCTTGGCTTGTAAAAAAGAGCGAAACTGAAAGGGCTAGGAATACTAACTTTTTCATGCTGTATTAATTTAGGAGTACAAAATTAGTGCATGGACCTAACAAATCCCGGATGAAATTGCTGTAAGGTTTTTCGTAAAAATTCTCGATCTAAATGGGTATAGATTTCTGTAGTGGTGATACTGGCATGTCCCAACATTTCCTGTACAGCGCGAAGATCAGCTCCTCCTTCAATGAGGTGAGTGGCAAAGGAATGTCTAAACGTGTGTGGCGAAACAGTTTTAGAAATGCCAGCTTGTTTTGCCAAATCTCGAATCATATAAAAAACCATGACGCGTGACAAGGGACCTCCTCTTTTATTCAAAAAAAGAAAATCCTCTTTTCCCTTTTGGGGTGAAACGTGGAGTCGGGTAGTTTGTTTGTATAATTGTATATAACGAATGGCACTTTCTCCAATAGGAACTAATCTTTCTTTATCTCCTTTCCCTCTTACTCGGATAAATCCAAGGTCTAAATACAATTTTGATAATTGTAATTGAATTAGTTCGCTTACACGGAGGCCGCAACTGTATAAAGTTTCTAGCATGGCCTTGTTTCGAGTGCCCTCCGGCTTGCTGAGGTCTATTTGTGCAATCAATTGTTCAATTTCCTCAAAACTCAATGTGTCAGGTAAAACTCTTTTTCTTTTAGGGGCTTCTAACAACGTAGTTGGATCTGTCGAGCTGATTTGCTCTAACATGCAATACCGGTAAAAGGATTTTATACCCGATAAAATGCGGGCTTGTGAACTAGCCGAAAATCCCAATTCGTGAATCCATTTTAAAAATACACGTAGATCTGTTGCCTCGATGGAGGCGGGTGATTTTAATTCTTTGAGGGTTTGTAAAAAACGGAGTAGCAATTCCACATCACGCAGATAAGATTGCACAGAATTGTCCGACAACGATTTTTCTAATTGCAACCAGGCTTTAAATCCTTTGATGTATGATTCCCACATGTAGACTTATTCCAATACAATTTTCTTTTCTTTTTCAGTCCAATCATTTCCTTTTTTGAACCGCACCCAAATTCGATCTCTTGTTACATGTACCGAATCAATATGGTCATGTATCACATCATAATCGATATCCAGTTTTTGTCCAAAGGTCATCATGGCTTTTTTGCCATCCAGCGCATCCTCGACAAAAATATTGCCTCTGTCTGTGTTCACAATCAATCCATCTGCAATAGAAAATTTAGGATCCATTGGATTGATGCCACTACTTTTTAAACTGAAGGGAGTTTCCTTGTCATAGGGCAATTTGAGCTGGAATCCTCTTCCTGTTACACAATCATTGAATAATAGCCATACATATTTATTGTCATTGAATTGAGCTCGAATAAAATTTTTATTGATTTTTACTGTGGTGCCAATTAAATAGGAAAAACCAATTTTTCGGTTGAGGCCTAACCCTTCATAAGTCCATATCAAGGTATCTGGCAGACAGTTTGCGATGGATATTTTTACAGTAGGTTGCGTAGGGTGTGTGCCAGCAAAGTGTATCGTGTCGGTGCTGCAGGTGGTATCACAAAAGGTAGGCGGCGCAGCGGCAAACCAGTTGCAGGACACCAATAGAGTGCCACTTACTAGTAAAGACATCAAAAATAGGAGGGGTCTCATCGTGTTTGTTTTGTCAAATTTAAATCCTTTGAATGATTATCTTCGCTGGCCATGAAAAACAAAAAGTTATTCTCCTTACGCTCATTTATTGCTAAAAGAAACAAGTCTCGCAGAAAGATGCGTTTGTTTCTAACTAAACTTGAAAAACAAAAGCCGGCGGGTATTGATCAAAAAATTGGCAAATGGCAAAAAGAGGTTTGGAATGAAGTGGATTGTCTATCCTGTGCGAATTGTTGTAAAACAATGACACCTACCTATACAGTCCGTGATTTGAAACGCATTTCTAAGCATTTTGGAATGACAGTAACTGCGTTTCAAAAAAAATGGTTGCGCAGAGAAAAGGGGGGCGATCGAGATTGGATGAATAAGAGTACACCTTGTCAATTTTTGAATACAAAGGATAACAAGTGCTCTATTTATGCCATTCGACCTGCTGATTGTGCCGGTTTTCCTCATTTGGCCAAAGATTTTCAAGATTATGTACATATCCATCATCAAAATGTAGACAGTTGTCCCGCTACATATGCTTTAGTTGAAAAAATGATGGCTGATTTTCAGTAGTAGACGTCCCAAAATAGTTCTATGAGGGGAGCTTGTTGTGGGATAAGGGTAATTGCCATGACATCATATTGCACCCACTTGTATTTTTTGTGAATGGTGAGAAATGCCTGCGCTGCTTTTTGTAGGCAAATAAATTTTTTTCGATTCACAAACAACTCTGGTTCCCCGCACTTGTGATGGGACCTAGTTTTGACTTCTATGAAATGTATAAAGTCCTCTTTGATTGCAATCACGTCAATTTCAAGTTTGCCAATTCTCCAATTTCTACAAAGAATGGCAAAACCTTCTTGGGTTAACCAGTCAGTTGCTATATCTTCTCCTTTTTTTCCTGTTTCAATATGTACCGCCATCCATTAACTTTACGCTAAGTATAATCGAATTGAGTCATGCGTTCAATATATCTAGTCAAAGGGGTTGTTAAGCATTATGATTGGGGAGGTAATCAGTATTTACCCTCCTTATTAGGTCGGAACGATCGGGATAAGCCCTTTGCTGAATATTGGATGGGCACACATTCACAAGGTGTGGCCCAATTGGAATCTGACCATGGAAAGTTGATTCCATTGACAGAGAAGCTGGCGGGTCTTTCATTTTTATTAAAAGTGTTAGATGTAAAAGACATGCTTTCTATTCAAGTGCATCCAACAAAGGCAGCTGCGCAACAAGAATTTCAGCGTGAAAATGACGCGGGAATTCCGTTGGATGCACCCACCCGGAATTATAAGGATGACAACCATAAGCCGGAGTTGATGGTTGCGCTAAGTTCTTTTTGGTTGTTACATGGATTTAAATCATCGCAGGAACTAAAGGAGACGTTGACAAGGGTAGAAGAGTTCTCTACCTTACTTCCTATTTGGGAAAAGGGGGGAAATGAGGCCCTTTACAAGCACGTTATGAACCTGCCTCAAAATAAGGTCGATCAACTAGTATTGCCCCTTTTGGAAAGAGTTGCACCACACTATAAAAAGGGAGATTTATCAAAATCCTCTCCCGATTATTGGGCGGCTAAGGCCGGTGAACAATATTGCCAACAGGGGCATGCTGATAAAGGAATTTTTTCCATTTATTTTTTCAATCTAGTACATGTCAATCCGGGCGATTGCGTATTTCAAGATGCAGGAATTCCGCATGCCTATCTCGAAGGGCAGAATGTAGAAATTATGGCCAATTCGGATAATGTTTTGCGTGGGGGATTAACAGCTAAACATGTAGATGTGGCTGAACTGATGAAGCACACTCGTTGCGAGGGCATTACTCCACAGCTATTAAAGCCTCTAATTGGGAAGGGGCCCATTCATTGGATTCAAACACCTGTTACTGATTTCAAATTAGGGACAGTCTCGGTGTCCGCCGGGGGTACTGTCACATTATCAGCTGGGGAGCCTGGGTTTTTACTTTGCCTGAATGGGGTTGTGGAGTTAAGCAGTGGAGATATCAACCTGACTCTTCAACAAGGACAAATAGTTGCTTTTTGGGACGGCAGTATCCCCGTGACACTTTCATCTGCCGGAACAACAGAGGTGTTTGTTGCTACAAGTGGTATCCACACAAGTTGATAATTAACTGATAGAGTTTAGTCATTTCATTTAAATTTGCTAATCAATCATTGAAACAAGCCACTCATGAATAATACTACCAAGACTTTATTTTTTGCACTTATTTTAGTGGTGCTCACCACTGCTTGTAAGTATTTTTTTGGGCCTGAAATTGCTTTTTCTGGATTTTCTCCCGTTTTAGCGATTGCCTTGTTTTCGGGCTTTATTATTCGTAAAAAAGAGTGGTTATTCTTTTTCTCATTGACCTCTTTGTTCCTGAGTGATGTTGTCATTGAATTGCTATATCAAAATGGCTTATTTGACTATGCTGGTATTTATGGGGGGCAATGGAAAAATTACTTATTGCTGTTGTCTACTACTTTTATCGGGTATTTATTTCAAGCTCGTTCTTTCAAGAACATTTTTTTAGGTGCATTTGCCGGAACAACTTTATTCTTTTTACTTTCCAATGGCTTGGTTTGGCTCGTTGCTTCAGAAGCTATTTATAGTAAAAATGGGGCAGGGTTGCTTACTTGCTATGCTGCTGGCTTACCTTTTTATAAAAACTCCCTTTTATCTACACTTGTATTTTTACCGGGAGTATTATTCTTCTACAATTATATTTCTCAAGGAAAAATGGCTATACGCTTAGCCTAATCTGTCAGCTACTCAAGGTTTTTCTTTCACTTCCTGTTCGTAATAGTGGTCTGAAATTTTTGTTCCGTTCATGGCTGCTTGGGTGGCCAACTCATCACACCGGTTGTTATAAGGATTATCTGCATGTCCTTTGATCCATTTAAAATTGACTTGATGTAATTGTAATAAATCATGTAATTCTTTCCAGAGATCTGGATTTTTTTTGCCTCCTTTGAAATTAGTAGCTATCCACTTTTTTAGCCACCCTTCTTTGATTGCTTTGACCACATACTGACTATCCGAATAAAGGGTAATTGCCAGTCCATTTTTTTTCAAGGCTTTTATCCCCTCAATCACGGCCATTAATTCCATGCGATTATTCGTAGTGAAATGATAACCCTGTGACAATTCTCGTTCGTGCGCCCCATATTTGAGAATAACTCCATATCCTCCAGGGCCAGGATTTCCTCTAGAGGAGCCATCAGTATAAATAATAACCTGTTCAGTAGTCATATTTAAACTTGAAATACGCCAGTTTGAAATGGAGGTATAGCAGGGTTTTCATTCGCTGCTGCTATTCCTTGTGCCAAAAAATTTCTGGTTTCTGCTGGATCAATAATGTCATCTACCCATAATCTAGCAGCTGCATAAAGAGGATTCATTTGCTGCTCATATTTTTTTTGAATCGAAGCGAGCAATTCTTTTTCTGCAGCAGGATTCACTTCTTTTCCCTTTGCTTTTTGCGCGGCTACTTCTATTTGTAATAATGTTTTGGCAGCCGATTCTCCCCCCATCACTGCAATTTTAGCAGTGGGCCAGGCTACAATTAAGCGCGGATCATATGCTTTACCGCATAACGCATAATTACCTGCACCAAAAGAATTACCTATAATCACTGTGAATTTTGGTACTACTGAATTTGCCACCGCGTTTACCAATTTTGCTCCGTCTTTGATAATACCCGCTTGTTCGCTACGACTGCCAACCATAAAGCCAGTGACATCTTGAAAGAACACTAGTGGAATTTTCTTTTGATTGCAATTCAAAATAAATCGTGCTGCTTTGTCGGCACTATCATTATAAATTACGCCGCCCATCTGCATTTCTCCACGGCCACTTTTGACAATAGTTCGTTGGTTAGCTACAATGCCCACGGCCCATCCATCAATTCTTGCATATCCACAAACGAGCGATTTTCCATAATCTTGTTTATAGGGCTGAAAACTATCTTTATCTATGATACAGCTCAATAATTCAACGGTGTCATAGGGTTTGCCATCTCTTGGGAAAAGACCATAAACGGCACTAGGTTCCTTAGCTGGAGACACTGATTTGATTCGGTTAAAACCCGCTTTTGGTTGCTCGGCAAAAAGACCTACCAATTTTTTAATATGGTCTAAACAAGCCTCCTCAGTTTTGAATGTGGCATCGGCCGTCCCACTGATTTTTGCATGCATTGCGGCACCTCCCAAACTTTCATTGTCTACTTCTTCGCCAATGGCCGCTTTCACTAAATAAGAACCTGCAAGAAATACAGAGCCATTTCCCTCTACCATCAGCGTCTCATCGCTCATAATAGGTAGATAGGCGCCACCCGCCACACAAGCGCCCATCACAGCAGCAATTTGTGGAATTCCCATTGCGCTCATCTTGGCATTATTCCGAAAAATTCTTCCAAAATGTTCCTTATCAGGAAATATATCCTCTTGTAAAGGAAGAAAAACGCCAGCGCTATCTACTAAATAAATAATGGGTAAATGATTCTCCATTGCAATCTCCTGTAGTCGGAGATTTTTTTTGCCCGTAATTGGAAACCAAGCGCCCGCTTTTACAGTTTGGTCATTCGCTACTACCACACATTGTTTTCCATTAATGTATCCTATTCCTGCCACTGTTCCGCCAGCTGGACATCCGCCAAATTCAGGGTACATGCCATGTCCTGCAAATTTTCCTATTTCAAGAAAAGGGGCATTTTTATCAAGTAAATATTCAATGCGCTCCCTTGCTGTCTTTTTATTTTTCTCGTGTTGCTTTTCTATTGATTTCTTACCGCCGCCTAACTGAATCTGCTCAGCTGTTTGACGCAACTGGCTGAGTAAGCTTCGTAGATGATCTTCGTTTTTATTGAATTCAATATCCAAGACAATAGGGCTTTATTTTGTTTTGATTGCGGTAGAGTCATACTTGCTTTCAATCGCTTGCAACACCGTAAATAGTCGCTCATTAATCGGTGCTTCTGTTCTTTCAAAACCTCCATAATAAGCAGGTATGGCCGATTGAATGTACTTGTAATAACTGTCTTGTTGCTGAAGATCTTTCAAGAGTGCCGCTTTTACTTTATTAGCAAGCTCTGGTAGGCCTGCTTTATAAGCGGCTTCCAAATAGATTAAAGCCGTTTGATTATGGCTATTATAGCGACTCACCATGGCATAGGGGAGAGAGGCGGGAGTAATTGAATTTTCAATTTTCTCCATGAGTTTTTTAGCTTCCTCCTTTCGTCCTGCATCAGCTAAATTACCCGCTGCTTCGGCATAGACCGAGCGAATATTTAAAAGATGTCTACGATTTTCTTCATCAAAGTAGATGCCCTTTTTTTCTGCGCCACCAAATCTGAATTTTTCCATCAGATTTTTATACATCACATCTAAATTGTTATCTCTTAAAGTAGTTCCTCCTAAACCGTTCGCACGCATGGATTGGTCTGCTACCCAATTCATTTGCGCAAATCGAGGTATTACGGGTACTAAGCGATAGGAGAGTCCTTCTTTACGTAAATAGGGTCCAAATCCCAACTCTCCCATTGGAGAAGTGAAATAAATCGGTCGCTTCCATTGGTTAGCGGCAATAATATTCAAAATGATAAGATCATTTTTGAGTAAGGCACGCTTGGGCAATTCAAAACCTAGCGCTGGTAAAATACTGTCTCCAGCAATCGCAGTGCCGTTATTTAATACCACTGACTTATCAACTGGGACTGTCACGCGACTAACTGGCATTATGTTGAGCGGCTCGCCTCTTGAATTATCCATTCTAGCTGGATCATCACTTCCAACATAACTATTCATCACATCATACAAATCGTAGTAGGCATTTTGATCAATACCCTTTACTGGATTATAAAGAAC
>CAYFLE010000037.1:0-11605 GCA_964343645.1 uncultured Chitinophaga sp.
CTGCACCGGCCACGCCTAGTAATAAGCCCGCTCCTTTTAGCAGTGTAAATTTTTCATTCAGCCATATCAGTGCAAACAAGGTGATCAGCATCGGGGTGCTCAACATCAATAATGCGGCATGTATGGTTGAGGTTAACGTAAGACCTTTGATAAATAACATTTGATTGATGGCTACTCCTGTGAGGGCGCACGCTGCAAAGCGAGGGATATCTTTTTTTGCAATTTGTGCTGAACGGCCTGAAAAGGCCCATAATAACCAGAACAGCACTAGCGTAATGCCCACTCTGAAAAAATTAACACCAAAGGGTCCTACTAGTGAAGGCGAAATATGCTTAACCAAACTAAGATTGGTCGCGAAAAATAAATTGGTCAAAAGGACCGCGATATGGGCTTTTTGTGTAGCGTTCACAACTAAGGTTACACAAAGAACGGAACTATTTACTTAGCGAGTGTGGTTAAGCCAATTTTTTATACATTGATTCAACTCCATGGCAGGTGGTCGATAAGGTGTATAGCTAAATTGTTGGATGACTTGAAGTGCTTTTTCAAGGGTAAATTCTTTTTGTGTTAAATAGGGGGCATATCCTTGTTCTTGACAATATTTTGCCAAGTACGTTTGTTCTGCTTGACCTGGTGTTGGAATTAATAAAAGTTTTTTCCCTGTGGGAATCAACTCCATCAAAGAAGTATACCCGCTTCGGCAAATGATAAATTCGGCGTTATTAATTTCTTCTTGTAGTTGATGCGCATCCAAATGTTCGTGGATAGCATTTGTGGATATGCCATATAATAGGGGCAAACTTTCTTTGCCCTCTGCGTTTTTAACTTGAGTTATTTTAGGTTTTCCGCAAATCAATGTAAAGTCACCGGGGTAGGTCACTAATTGTTCTCGAAATATTTTTTCGAGTAAACTTCGTTGCGGTTCTGGTCCTGACACCATTAATAATACAGATCCAGCATGTTGAGGAGTTGAATTGGTCAACCCAGCAAACCGGTTTAGTAGGCCAAGATATTTTACTGGAGGAAGGGATGTTGTTTTAGGGTGAGACAATTCTCCTGCTAAGGAGAATGCGCTTGTATAATCGGGTATCCAGAGTTCATCAAAATGCCTTAGAAGACGGCGCATCAATTGCGTAACAATTTTATTGATCCATTTTCCAAGTCCGGTCTTCACTTCTAATTGATGTGTAATTAGAATGGAGGGAATAGATGGATGAAATAATCCATATCGATTATCACTAATTACGGCCTCTATTTGAAGCATGTCAATTTGTTTTGCTAGCCACTTTTTTTCTTGTTGAACCTGTTTAATCATACGTGGTAGTTGTACAATTAAATGCCAAACAAAAAAGGTGGCGGACCGACTATAAGTGATTTCAGTGGCCGGCGGAGTTAGGAGTGTAAGAGTCGGAAACTCGGATTGCAGCAATTGGGCCGCCGCGCCGTTAGCTGCTAAAATCACCTCGCATTGATTTTGTTGCAAACTCTTGATCAAGGGGATGCAACGGGTTGCATGACCCAAGCCCCAGTTAAGAGGGGCCACTAAAATCCGTTTAGGCCTGACTCCCACAAATATTTTTTAAGGTTGAACAACAAATTGGCTTGTAAAATAGTTTTTATTCATGATTTTTAGACTATGAAGCACTCTTATCGAATTATCTTTGCAGTACTCTTGATGGGCCTGTTGGTGTCTTGTAACAGAAATTACTATTCCAATAAGTCGTCCCGCAATTGTGGATGTCCCGGACAAAACGTGCGATAAATAATTCAAAATGCCCCGTTCTCCTAAATCGTTGACGCTTGTATGCACTCCTTGTAGTTCTAAACAAGAGAGTGAGCGTTTGCGCAAGCGTGTGGCGCAGTTATTGAATTCGCGGGAAATGCAGGAGCAATTTTTGCAAGCAACAGAACTGGTAGATCGAAATTATATCACTACCAAGCGGTCACGTGTATTGAACGAGTTGCGCCAACCAAGTCCTCGTTCTTTTCGATTCTTTATCAATAAAAACTAGAGGAGTTTTTGAATGGCTTGTTCCAGTTTTTTCAAAAAAACTGGAATCTCTTCCATTTTACAGGTGCCTACACTTAACCGATACCAGGGTGAATGGGTAGGGGCTCCAAAAGCATAAAAAGGAACAAGTGCTAAACTAGCTTCCTCTAATAAATAACTTGTAACGGCCGATTGTGTTTCAAGCACTGTTCCAGTGGCTGTTTTTTTACCTTGAAGATCCACTTTGACGGTTAAATAAATAGCTGCTTCAGGTGTAATACAATCTACAGGTAATCCTGCTGCTTTCATTTGTTGAAAGCCCTGGTAAATACTCTTTAATCGAGTTTCTAATGCTGATTTAAAATGTTCCAGATATTGATCAATTGCAGTACTATTTTTTAAAAAACCAGCTAATCCTTTTTGTTCTGCCATAGGGGCCCAAGCTCCCATATGTGTCAAAATCAATTTCATTTTTTGAATGAGTGGGGCTGGACCCATTGACCAACCTACCCGTAAGCCTGTTGCCGCAAATACTTTACTAATCGCATCAATAAAAATAGTGTAGTCCTTCATGGCTGGTCGCAAAGAAACGGGATCATGATGTTGAATGGATCCGTAGGTCAGATGCCAATACATTTGATCATACATCACATATAACTTTTTCTCTTGGGGACCTCTGCGATTATTTTCTTCTAACACTAAATCGCAGATAGCGGCTAACTCTTCTTTGCGAAAAGTGGTTCCGGTAGGATTTTGCGGAGAGCACAACGAAAGTAAACTTGCATTTTTTATATGCGGCCGTATCGCAGCAGCCGTTGGCATAAAATGTGTTTCCTCGGTTGTTTCGATCACCACATGTTCTCCCTCTACAAAATGTGTATAGTGATTATTATTCCAAGAAGGCACAGCATAGATAATCTTATCTCCCTTGTCACATACCGTTCTAAAAATGGTATAAATAAGGGGACGTCCACCGGAGGCTACTAAAATTTCGTTCGTGGAATAGTTGAGTTGTTGTCTTTCGGCAATAAATGCAGAAAGATTTTCCCGTAAATCTATATTCCCTTCTGCTGCTGGATAATTAGTATGATGCTGTTGAAATGCTTCGATGATGCCTTGTTCCAAGGCAGTGGGGATAGGAAAAATAGCCGGGTCAAAATCACCCACCGTGAAATTATAGATATGCGCACCCTGTCTGATTTTCTCTTTGATTTCTCCACCCAGTCTTACAATTTCTGAGCCGATCAGGGTTTCGGCTAGTTGCGATAAAGGCATGCGCTATACCATTTGTGGCGAAAGTAATTATTTCTTTGGGGAAGACTTTTCAAAGTCTAAAATCACCCCATTTATACAATAACGTAAGCCGGTAGGAGGTGGACCGTCTTCAAAAACATGGCCCAAATGTGCTTTACAGCGGCCACATTGCACCTCCGTTCGGTCCATGCCGTGGCTACGGTCTCTCAAATACAGCAAACTGCCTTTTTTGATGGGATCGAAAAAGCTTGGCCATCCACAGCCGCTTTCAAACTTGGTGTCGCTTTTGAACAGGGGGTTTCCGCAGGCTTTACAGTAATAAGTACCCACCTCGTTTGCGTGTTCAATGGGGCTGGACCAGGGTCGCTCGGTTCCTTTTTCACGGGCAATATAGTAGACATCAGCTGGAAGAATTTTTTTCCATTCCTCTTCACTAAGGTTGACGTGGTTTGAGTCACTTCGGGAGTAAACCGAATTATTTTTTCCAGACTGTTCCATAGCGGGTTCAATTTTTGCGGGTAATTTTTTTTCTTGTGCTCCACAACTGTTCAATAGAAAGCTGCATCCGATCACCCATCCAAAAGCAGTTCGAATTTTCATATGGCTATAACAAAACGGAAGTATAAATGTTTGCCTGATACATACAGTTGTTAGCGTGAAGTTAATGTGTACGCGCTTACCTTTGTATTCCCTGCAAAACCACTGTTTATGTTTAATCTTATTTTGTTTGGCCCTCCGGGCAGCGGAAAGGGGACTCAGTCTGACAAACTAGTTGAAAAATACGGGTTAAAGCACCTTTCAACTGGAAATTTACTGCGTCAGGAGATTGCTGATCAAACAGCGCTGGGGCTCTCTGCTAAAAGTTATATCGATGCTGGAAAGCTTGTCCCAGATGAGGTAGTGATTGGAATGGTGGATTCTTTTTTTGAGCAGCATAAACAGGCAAAAGGATTTTTATTTGATGGATTTCCTCGCACCGAAGCGCAAGCAGTGGCGTTGGATCAATTGTTATCTAGCAAGCAGACCTCTATCAGTGCGGTGATTGCACTCGATGTAACGGAGGAAGAGCTAGTGAAGCGATTATTAAATCGTGGTAAAACCTCTGGTAGAACAGATGATTCTGATGAAGCCGTGATTAGAAAACGTTTTGCAGTGTATTTAGCTGAAACGAGTCCTGTCGCTTCTCACTATAAAAAAGCGGGAAAGTTTCAAACAATACCTGGTGAGGGAACCGTAGATGAAATTTTTCATTCTCTCTCTACCCTTATTGATCAATCAATCGGGTAATACCTAGGATTTACTCGCCCTATTAAGAATTTCTCGTTCCTCTTCGGTGAGAGCACCTAATCCTTTTTCACTGATCTTGTCTAGAATTTCATCCACTCGAGTTTGCGTAAGATGGGGTGTTTTTTTGAAGGGTCTTCTAGTAGCTTGATAAAATAATTGCTCTCGCAAAGGAATGCGTCTCTTTTTGGAGATAGACGGATTAAAAAGATTATTCACCCAATCCACACAGCGATTCATCCATTCACTGACATCTATTCCTTTTCTGATCAAGGTCATAAATAAAAAGCCAATTAGTCCTCCTGCTACCAGAGGTAAATAACTGATGGGCTGCCCTAGTGGTTTAGTGGCAAGCGTCATCAATACATAAAAGGAAGTAAGCACCCAGAGGGGAATGCCTCCCATTAGGTCGGGTAGTAACCGATAGTGGGGCGTGAGTGTGGTGGTTGCAATAGCAATAGCCATTACTGCTGCACTGCAACCCATGTAATCGCCCGTTGCTAGAATAGAAGGAAAAAATTGGGCAGTCAATATAAAAGTGAGTCCACCTGCCCAAGCTCCATATAAATAAAGAGGCACTATTTTTCTGTTTCCGCTTAGGTCTTGAAAAATAAATCCAAAGGCCCAAAGCCACAGCATGTTTCCAATGATCATCCAAATGCCAAGGTTGGCAAAGGGAAATGTGAGCAGGGTCCAAGGCTTTGTTAGTAATGAATGAGGATCAGCGGGCAGTAAAAACCATTGCAAAATTACTTCGCGATATCTTGCTTCTAGTGCAACAAGATCCTGGTAAAAAAAATAGAAGTAGGCTTTGCAAAGTGATAATGTGATAAAAAGAATCAAATTGATGGCAATCAATTTGGTCAGCGCATTGGTGCTATCTCCCAAACTTAATCTTCTGTTCATGTCATTCAAATCGTTGGTCATGCTCTTAGTACAACGAATGACGATTCGTTTTGTTCCAATAAAGGACAATTAAAAACCCGGTGATGGCACCTCCTAAATGGGCAAAGTGTGCAATATTGTCACCGGTAATCGAAGTGACCCCACCAAAAAGATCAATGGCTGCTAGTCCTAGCATGGCCCATTTGGCTTTGACAGGCACCGGAATAAACATGATGTAGAGTTCGGTGTTTGGAAATAAATAGGCAAAGGCCACCATGACTCCCATTATGGCACCACTGGCACCTAGTGCAGGCGATACAGCACCGATGGTATCTTGAACTTGCTTCATATTGCCTGCGTCAAATGCGGCTAACAACTCCTCGCACCGAACATATTGAATCCCTAAATGTAGGGCCGCTGCACCTAAACCGCAGGCTAGATAGAAAAATAAAAACCGTTGCCCTCCCCATACATTTTCCAGAATTTTTCCAAACATCCACAGGGTGAACATATTGAAGAAAATATGAAATATGGAAGAAGGGGAGTGTGCAAATAGATGCGTAGCTAATTGATAGGGTTTGAAATGTTGTCCCGCTTCGAGTGCACCTGATTCCACTAAATAATGAACCAATTTGTCTGGCATCACAGGCCATAGTAGTAACCATTCCGTAACGGGAAATCGATTGGCTAAGGTCAATTGCGCAATGTAGACAAGCGCATTGATGATAATCAGATTTTTGACAATGGGAGGAAAATTATCAGGGCGCGTGAATCGGAAATCACTCATGCTGTAAAATTACACCAATGAATTGGAATGACAGGGAATTATCGACGTTTAAGTTGCACGATGTTTTCAATATGATGTGTATGGGGAAACATGTCAACGGGTTGAACTTTTGTGACTTGATACAGACTATCTAATGCCTGCAAATCTCTGGCTTGTGTAGAAGGGTTACAGCTCACATATACCACGGTGGGGGCTCCTATTTCCAAAAGTTTTTCAATCAATTTGGGATGCATGCCTGCGCGGGGAGGGTCGGTAATAATAACATCGGGTTTTCCGTGCTGAGCAAAAAAATCATCCGTGCAAATATCTATGACATCTCCTGCAAAAAAAGCTGATTTCTCTAGGCCATTGAGGGCAGCATTCTCTTTTGCATCCTCAATGGCGGCGGCTACCTGTTCTATGCCAATGATTTTTTTCGCATTAGGGCTCAAAAAAATTCCGATACTGCCGGTACCGCAATACAGATCGTAAACTGTTTCTTTCCCCGTCAGTTCTGCTAATTCATTGGTGAGTTGATATAATTTTTCAGCTTGGTCCGTGTTGGTTTGAAAAAAAGAACGGGCTCCGATTTTGAAACGAAAAGTCTGATTGGCCTCTACATTGGTTAACTCTTCTATTACATATCCTTTACCATGAAATACAATAGGCGTCAAATCATATATACTATCATTCCATTTGAGATTCACCGTATAGAGTAAGGTGGTGATGGAAGGAAATTTTTCTAATAAGGCTTTTAGTAAAGGAAGGGTAATGGTGGGTTTGTCTTCTCCAACAATTAAGTTGACCATGATTTCGCCAGTCCGACAAAGACGAAGCTGAAGATTTCTGAGATATCCCTCATGCGTTCGAAAATCGTAAAAGGATAAATCATTTTTGGCCGCATATTCTTTAATGAACAATCGAATGGCATTGGTTGGTTCGGCTTGTAAGTGACAGGTTGTAATGTCTACTACCTTGTCAAAAAAACCTCTGGCATGAAAACCTGCTACATTTTGTAAGGAAGAGATGTCAGGATTTTTTATTTCTTCTGGTAGCAAAAAGCGTTTGTTGCTAAATGTGTACTCAATTTTATTTCGATAGTAGTAGTGAGTGGCGCAACCTACAATGGGGTCAATGAGCGGAAGCGATACTTTACCAATTCGTTTGAGTGTTTGCTCTACTTGTTGTTGTTTGTATTTGAGTTGCCACTCATAGGGTAACATTTGCCATTGACAGCCTCCACAAGCACCCATATGTGCGCAACGGATTTCAGTTCGGTTCGAGGAGTAGGAATGAAAATGGGTAGGGGTTCCTTCGGCCCAGTCTTTTTTACTTTTTAACAATCGCACGTCTACGCAGTCACCCGGGACCACCCCGTCAATGAAAATCACTTTGCCATCCACTCTAGAAAGGCATTTCCCTTCGGCTGCATAGTCTTCCACCAATACTTGGGGAATAATTTTGTGTTTGTTCTTGCCTCGCACCCCGCAAAGATAACCTTGGAAAGGGTACGCAGTTTTTAATAACTTTATCCTTCAATATGAAAAATCGAGTTCTATTTTTTTGTTTGCTCCTTTCGCTTGTGGGTGCTGCCCAGGAGGGATACGAAATCAAAGTGACGTTCACGCCTTATCGCAATCAGTACATTTATTTAGGGCATTATTTTGGCAAAACTTACCCAATTATTGACTCTGTGAAGTTGGATGCCAATAGCACGGGTGTATTCAAAGGAAATAAATCGCTGCAGGGAGGAATCTACCTTATAGGCTATCCGAATCGGTCTGGTTTTTTTGAAGTTTTAGTGGATAAGCAACAGCGCTTTACGGTACTTGCTGATTCTGCTACCGTACCCGGGGTGGTTCGTTTTCAAAACTCTCCGGATAATGAGTTATTTGCTTCTTATCAGCGAAGCATGGGGGAGAAGGGCGGACAAATTAACGCGTTGCGAGAGCAATTAAAAACCGCAGCAGCAGCTGATTCCGTGCGTATCAATAAAGAGTTATCTAGATTGGATGTAGACTTACGTGAATACAGAGAAAAAGTAATTGCTGAAAACCCTAAAACAATTCTTAGCGCTTTACTGAATGCCATGAAAGAACCGGTGCTTCCTGTCACTTTGCAAAAACCACTCACACGCGAGGATTCGGTTGCCGCTTTTCGTTATTATAAAGATCACTATTGGGAAGGTGTTGATTTTTGGGATGGACGTTTAGCGTATACTACTTTTTTTGAAGACAAAGTTGATCGCTATTTTAATCAATTGGTAGCGCCCCATCCTGATTCAGTCAATAAAGAAATGGATTACATGCTCAGCTTTGCCAAGGCCAATGCTGAAATGGAGCGCTTTTTACTACTTCGATTTGTCAACCGTTACTACTCCCAAAAATATATGTGGGAGGATGCGGTGTTTGTGCATTTGTATGAAAAGTACTTTGCCACCAATCCTCCTTCGTGGTTGAGTGAGCAAGGTAAAAAGACAATTACTGATCGTGCCTATAGTTTAATGGCCAATATTTTTGGAAGTCCTGCCTCAGAAATTCAATTACCCGATACAGCAGGGAAGAGTTCGTCTTTATATGGACTGAAGAAAGAGTATACGCTCGTTGTTTTTTGGGATCCTCTGTGTGGGCATTGCAAAGAAACCTTACCGCGAATCGATTCGGTGTATAATGCACGTTGGAGTAAGCAAGGATTAGGGATTTATGCAGTAGCCAAAGAAAACGAAGGATCTAAAACAGATTGGCTGAAATTTATTAAGGAAAAAAATATCGGACACTGGAGTCATGTTTATTACTCAAAAGAAGCGGAAAAAGAAAGGGTGAGTAATAATGTGCCTGGCTATTCTCAGCTATATGATGTGCAGTCTTTCCCTACTCTTTATTTATTAGATAAGGATAAAAGAATTGTGGCAAAGAAACTTTCCTTTGAACAGATTGATGAAATTTTACAATTGAAGTTGAAAGAGAAGGCGAAGTAATTAGATATCCTTCACTACATCGGCTACTAATTGAGGGCGGCCTAGCGTGTAATAATGCAATACGGGAACACCTGCTGTTTTTAATTCTTTTGATTGCGCTAAGAGCCATTCTTTTCCTACTTTCTCTACATCCAAATCTGTTTTACAACGGAGCACTTCATTGGATAATTCGGTAGGTAAATCTATATGGAATGTTTTGGGAAGAACAGTTAACTGCTTTTTTGTATAGATCGGTTTAAGCCCGGGAATAATTGGAACGGTAATTCCAATGGCACGACAGTCTTTCACAAATGCATGAAACTTGGCATTATCAAAAAACATTTGTGTAATGATATAGTCTGCACCTGCATCCACTTTTTCTTTTAAATACTGTAAATCTGTTGCTGGATTAGGAGCTTCAAAATGTTTTTCTGGATATCCCGCTACGCCAATACAGAATTTTGTTTTTTGTGTGTCGCGTAGTTCTTGTTCTAAATAGATGCCGTCGTTCAATGATACTACTTGACGTAATAGATCCACTGCATATTTGTGGCCACCCGGCTCTGGTTCAAAACTAGTTTCGTTTTTTGCTGCATCGCCTCGAAGCACCAACACATTATCAATACCCAAATAATTCAAGTTGATCAAAGCATCTTCGGTGTCATTTACACTGAATCCGCCACAAATCAAATGGGGAACTGTGTCTACATTATAGCGGTTCATAATCGCCGCACAAATACTTTCTGTTCCAGGTCTTTTCCGAACCACTACTTTTTCAAAACTTCCATCTGATTTTTTTTTGAAAACGTGTTCGCTACGATGATAGGTGACGTTGATAAAGGAAGGATTGAAAGTCATTAAAGGATCCAGATGTCTATACAATGCATCAATTCCTTTTCCCTTTAACGGGGGGAGCACTTCAAAGGATACGAGGGTGCCTTTTGCCTGGTTGATATGGTCAATGACTTTCATAGGGTTCTAATGTGCAAACTTACATACTTTTGTTCTATGGATTTGAAGATTCGCACGGAAAACCTGGTGAAACGATATGGTACACGAACAGTTGTTAACCAAGTATCATTCGAAGTCAAACAAGGTGAGATTGTTGGCTTATTAGGTCCTAATGGAGCAGGTAAAACAACCTCTTTTTATCAAGTAGTAGGTCTTATTAAGCCGGACGCCGGAACTGTCTTTTTAAATGAGCAGGATATCACGGCATTGCCTATGTATAAACGGGCGCAAATGGGGATTGGCTATCTACCACAAGAGGCTTCTGTATTTAGAAAGTTAAGTGTGGAAGATAATATTGCGGCTGTTTTAGAAATGACCACCCTGACTAAGCAAGCCCAGCGTGCTAAGTTGGAATCCTTATTGGAAGAATTTCGTTTAGGACATGTGCGGAAAAGCAATGGAGATGTACTCAGTGGAGGTGAAAGACGAAGGACAGAAATTGCACGAGCCTTAGCAGTGGACCCCAAGTTTATTTTATTAGATGAACCCTTTGCAGGAATCGATCCCATCGCCGTAGAAGATATTCAATCGATTGTGGCAAAGTTGAAGTTTAAAAATATTGGCATTTTGATTACGGATCATAATGTGACGGAAACACTCTCTATTTGTGATCGGGCCTATCTATTGATTGAAGGACGCATATTCAAACATGGAAGTGCTGAGGAACTATCAGCGGATGAACAGGTACGAAAATTATACTTGGGCCGCAATTTTGAATTAAAGCGCAAAGACTGGATTTACGAAGAGGCCTTGCAAAATCAGTCTACTAATCATTGATTCTTTTTTAATCTGTGCATGAACTATCAGCTACTTCCTAAAATTGAATTGCACTTGCATTTGGATTGCAGTTTGAGTTATGAAGTAGTGCATGCTATTGATCCAACTGTTACACGCGAGCGCTATCAAACTGATTTTATTGCGCCGGCTCATTGTGAAGATCTGGTTGAGTATATCAAACGTTCATCTACCGGTTATTTATTAATGCAAACACCGGAGGAGTTGCGATTAGTTACGTTAGATGTTTTAAAGCAATTAGAGGCAGATGGAGTGGTTTATGCTGAAATTCGTTTTGCTCCTTTGTTACATACACTAAAGGGGCTGAGTCCCGCACAAGTAGTCATAGCCATTCAAAAAGCGTTACAAGAAGGGTCCACGCACTATAAAGTAATTCCTCGCTTGATTCTTTGTACACTTCGTCATTATACGGAGCAAGAAAGTATGCAAACAGTTCAATTGGTAGAACAGTTTCGTAGCGAAGGATGGGTGGTTGGATTTGATATTGCGGGAGATGAAGCAGGGTATCCGGTAACGGCACATCAAAAGGCATTTGATTACGCGCATCAACAAGGTATTCCATGTACTGCGCATGCTGGTGAAGCGTGTGGCGCAGCTAGTGTGTGGGAAGTTTTAAAGCATTTTCGTCCTTCGCGCATTGGTCATGGAGTATGAAGTAAAGAGG
>CAYFLE010000038.1:0-11571 GCA_964343645.1 uncultured Chitinophaga sp.
TAACCAGCCCACTAATTGTACTTCCCAGCCAAGCTCCAAAACCATTACTCATCATCATGAAAATTCCCTGTGCAGATGCTCTAATAGATTCTTTTACTTGCGTATCGACAAAAAGAGAGCCGGATATGTTAAAAAAATCAAATGCCATGCCATAAACAATACAAGAAAGTACAATCATCCACAATCCTTCGCCAGGATTTCCATAGGCAAATAATCCAAATCGAAACACCCAGGCAATCATACTAATTAGCATTACTTTTTTAATACCAAAACGCTTAAGAAAAAAAGGAATAGCGAGAATAAACAAGGTTTCAGACATCTGAGAAATTGACATGATAATGGCCGGATATTGAACAGCTAAACTTTGTTTGTAGGCCTCAACTTTATCAAAGTCATGCAAAAAAGTATCCCCATATGCATTCGTCAATTGGAGAGCGGCGCCCAATAACATCGCAAAAATGAAAAAGAGAGCCATTTTGGCGTCTTTGAACAATGAGAATGCCTGCAATCCAAATAGGGAGACTAATGAATTCTCTTTTTGCTGCTCTGCTCTTGGTGGACAAGCGGGCAATGTAAAAGCATATAAGCCTAATGCCACGGAGGCTGTTGCTGCTACATAGAACTGCAGTGCCGAGGTCTCTATTTTCAACAAACTCACAATCCACATAGCCACTATAAACCCAATAGTACCCCACACCCGAATTGGCGGAAAATCCGTCACAATATTTTTACCTGCTCCTACTAACGCCGTGTACGAAACAGTATTTGCCAACGAAATAGTGGGCATATAAAAGAGCATATATAACAAAATGACCCAGAAAAAAGTACTTGGGTCATTTACTTGCGGTAAGTAAATCAGTACAGCCGCTCCCAATAAATGGCAAATCCCCAATAATCGTTCTGCGTTGATATAACGATCGGCAATTACCCCTGTAATAGCAGGCATAAAAATGGCTGAAATACCCATCGTTGAAAATATAGCGCCAAACTCGGCACCACCCCATTCCCGGTTTTGGAACCAGTAGGCGCCGATGGTAATCAGCCAGGAACCCCAAATAAAAAACTCCATAAAGCTTAAAATGGTGAGACGAACTCTTGTATTCATAGGGCTGCTTATTTAGTTATTTGAGTGGGGAAGTTAAGGAATTAATAACTTTGCGGCGGTCAACGTGTTTAATGTTTTAGCATGAATTACTCCCCCTCCTCCGATCTCAAAGCCATCGCTGCCAAAGTAGAAAATCGTGAAAGGATTACTGACCAGGATTGCCTAACCCTATTCGAAAAGGGAAGCGTTGGATTTGTAGGCAGCTTAGCGAACCAAATCAAAGAAAGACTGCATGGAGATCAAGTGTTTTTCAATAGAAATTTTCATATCGAACCAACCAATGTTTGCGTATTCAGTTGTCAATTTTGTTCGTATAGCCGGCTCTACGCAAACCGGGAAGAAGGATGGGAATTGAGTATTGAACAAATGTTACATCTGGTAAAAAAATATGATGGCATCCCAGTAACTGAAGTTCATATCGTAGGAGGTGTTCACCCAAAAATGAATTTGAAATTTTTCAGCGATTTGTTGGCCGCAATCAAAGGGCATCGCCCTGAACTACATATCAAAGCTTTTACGGCTGTTGAATATGACTATATGTTTAGGAAAGCAAATGTTTCCGTGAAAGAAGGATTACAACAATTGATTGATGCTGGACTTAACTCGATACCTGGTGGTGGTGCAGAAATTTTTCACCCAGAAATTAGAGAACGTATTTGTGCCGATAAGGTGAATGCGGAAGGCTGGCTGAAAATTCACCAAACCGCACATGAGTTAGGAATCCCCTCCAATGCCACAATGTTATATGGCCACATTGAAAAGTATGAACATCGAATTGATCATATGCGGCGTCTTCGTGCGTTGCAGGACCAGACAGGTGGATTCAACACCTTTATTCCCTTGAAATTTCGCAATAAGGATAATGACATGCATAGCGTTTCTGAATCTACATTGATTGAAGACATGCGCCTGTATGCAATTGCCAGAATTTACATGGATAATTTTTCGCATCTAAAAGCCTACTGGCCTATGCTAGGCCGGCAAAATGCGCAACTAGCACTAAGCTTTGGCGTGGATGATATAGATGGTACCATAGATGATACCACAAAAATTTACAGTATGGCAGGTTCTGAAGAACAATCTCCAACATTGTCAACTGAGCAATTAGTGCAATTGATTCAACAGGCAAACAGACGCCCTATTGAACGAGATACCCTCTATAACGTGGTAAAGGATTTTAGCACTCGGGAAGACTCAGTGGCACGTTAACAGCAAGACCCCCATCGGCCGTCTCTTTGTATTTATGATTCATATCCTGTGCAGTCTCCCACATGGTTTTAATCACTGCATCTAACGATACCTTGGCCAGATCTGGCGTACTCTGTAATGCAAGCTGTGAAGCGGTGATTGCCTTAATAGCACCCATTGTATTTCTTTCTATGCACGGCACTTGTACGAGTCCACCAATCGGGTCACAGGTCAACCCTAAATGATGCTCCATCGCAATTTCAGCAGCCATTAATACTTGTCGTTGTGTCCCCCCCATCACTTCCGTGAGACCCGCCGCCGCCATAGCGGCAGATACCCCAATTTCAGCTTGACACCCTCCCATTGCAGCAGAAAGTGTCGCTCCTTTTTTAAAAATGATTCCGATAGCTGCGGCAGTCAATAAAAACGAGGAGATTGCTTTTTTTTCATCTGTGTGATCACCAAAAATCAAACAGTACTGTAAAACAGCAGGTACCACACCCGCTGCCCCATTGGTAGGCGCTGTAACCACTCTACCAAAAGAGGCATTTTCTTCATTCACTGCTAGCGCGAAACAGCTAACCCAATCTAAAATATATTTAAAATTACTTCCGCCCTCAGCGATCAACTGAGTCCATTCAGCAGCGTCAGAATATGTTTTTCCTTTCAAAAATTTTTGATTCAATTCGGATGCTCTACGTACTACTTCTAGCCCACCAGGCAACACGCCTTTTGAATGACAGCCTTTATAAATACAAGCATGCATGGTTTCCCAAATGGCAAGTATTTTGGGGATTGCTTCGGTTTCTGAACGCCAAGCCGATTCATTTTCCAACATCAACTCCGGAATTGATAAACCAGTTTGCAAACACCATTGTTGCAATTCTTGTGCAGTAGAGAAAGGAAATGGAAAGTCAATAGTGGATTCCTTTGTAGTACTTTCCCCTTCTTTCACTACAAAGCCCCCGCCAATCGAATAGTAGGTTTGCGAAAAGGAACTGCCGCCACGTAAGCTCACCAAAAAACTAAGTGCATTGGAATGAAATGGCAGCGACTCCGTAATTAAAAACTCAATATCCTCCGCAGGATTAAAAATAATTTCGTGGTTACCTGCCAAAAGCAGACGTTGTTGATTGGTAATATCAGCTATTCTGCTATTCACTTGTTCAGTGGGCATAATCACTGGGTCTTCGCCACAAAGCCCTAACTGAATAGCAATATCTGTTCCATGACCCTTCCCTGTTTTAGCAAGTGATCCGTAAAGCAAAACACGAATGGAGTCTACTTGTTGTAATTGATTTTGGTTACGCAGATCTTGCAACAATCGAAGCGCTGCTCTCCAGGGACCTAGTGTGTGCGAACTAGAAGGTCCAATTCCTATCTTAAAAATATCAAAAACAGAAATCGCTTCACTGTTCATGTGTTCTACTTTTATAATACATCTACCAACTCTATCTCAAAGTAAAGAACAGAATCACCTGGTATGGGTCCTGTTGAATTACATCCATAAGCTAATGAAGAGGGGATAATTAAACGAATGGTTCCTCCTTTTTTGATGAGTGGTAGGCCTAGTTGCCAACCAGCTACTACTTGGTTAAGCAAAAATTGCACAGGCACTCCAGTATTAGAGTCAAATATGGTACCGTTCATTAATTTGCCTGTATACCGCACAGAAACGCGTGAGGTCAAAGTAGGCGTCAACCCACTTCCTGGATTGACAATTTGATAGAGCATTCCACTAGAATGGGTTAAAACAGTCATTCCGTTTGTATTTGCAAAATTTTGCATGGCTGCAACTTCGCTGGCGACTGTTTTAGGCGTACAACTTGAATTCTTGTTGCAACCAAAACCTACTAAAAGGACCAAAGAAAGAAACACTAAAGAACTTATTTTTTTCATGAGCGTTTATTTTTTAATTCCTGAAATCGTTGCTCATTCATTTCCCAACGATGACGAGCTGAAAATATAATGATAAAAAGAACAATACTAATTGAAGCAATAAGTAAAACCAGTACTAAGGAAGAACTCTCTCTGGCAAGCACCATTTGAGCCCGTCCATACCAACCTGTGAAAAGATTAACGAAAATAGCTAATACTAAGGAGACACCTAGCGGCAACCCAACCGCTAACTGACGGACCCACTTTTTTTTCGCCAGGCGATTGTTTTCCCAATACACTAAAAACTCTTTTTCGTCTTCTGCTAACATTGCATTACAAATTTAGGCCACCACCCGGTCTTACTAAAAAAGAAACCCCGCCAAAGCGAGGTTTAGTGGAGGTCCCGAGCGGATTCGAACCGCTGTAGGAGCTTTTGCAGAGCTCAGCCTAGCCACTCGGCCACAGGACCAATGAATGGACTGCGAAAATAAGCAGTATTTTTGAAAACGTATGAATCCAATCGCATCATCAGAACTCATTTTAAATGACAGGGGCGCCGTTTACCACTTAGACCTGCGTCCCGATGAAATTGCTTCAACCATCATTACAGTAGGAGATCCGGATCGGGTCAAACAAGTAAGCAAATACTTTGATAAAATCGATGTGAGCAGACAACATCGCGAATTCATCACACATACAGGATGGGTTGGCAATAAGCGATTAACAGTGCTCTCCTCAGGAATTGGTCCTGACAACATTGATATCGTGTTGAATGAACTAGACGCATTAGCAAATATTGATCTCAACACCCGATTGCCAAAATCAACCCTCCAGCCACTTCAGATTATCCGACTTGGAACTTCTGGCTCCTTACAAGCTGATATACCTGTGGATAGTTTTGTAGCCTCGACACATGGACTAGGAATTGATAACTTATTACATTTTTACAGACTGGAACAAAATGAAGAAGAAGCGTTACTCATTCAATCTTTTTTGACTCAAACACAAATTCAAAATCAAACAGGACTACCCTACATCAGCAGTGCTGCTCCTGGATTGCTCAAACACTTTGTGCAAGGGTTTCATCAAGGTATCACCGTTACCTGTCCAGGATTTTATGGTCCACAAGGGCGAGTATTACGATTAGGACTACAAAATCCTGATTTGATTAATCGGCTCACAAGTTTTCAATTTGGGGCTCACCGAATTTCAAATTTTGAAATGGAGACAGCAGCCATCTATGGGTTAGGAAGATTAATGGGCCATCATTGCTTAGCCTTAAACGTGATAGTGGCTAATCGAGTGAAACAAGAATTTAGCAAAGATGCGGCCACACATATAGATCGACTCATTCAGCATTTTCTACACACCTTCTCAACAGCCTTTTAATGAGTACGACATTTTATAAATATCAAGGAACAGGAAATGATTTCATCATTGCAGATAATCGAAATGGCGAATACAATGTTCTATCGTCAGAAATGATCTTGCAATTATGTGATCGTCATTTTGGCATTGGTGCAGATGGATTGATGCTACTTCAAGAAAAAGCAGGTTACGACTTTGAAATGAAATATTATAATGCTGATGGAAAATTGGGCAGCATGTGTGGAAATGGAGGTCGTTGTATCACGTTATTTGCGAATCATATAGGAATCAATAAAACCAATTTTCATTTTTTAGCGTCAGACGGCCCTCACGAATCAACCATCCGACCTACTGGAATCATTGCGCTCAAGATGAAAGATGTTAGTGGGATCAAAAAACACAAAGACGATTTTTTAGTAGATACCGGTTCCCCGCACTTGATTCGTTTTGTACGAGATCTTGAATTGCAAGACATGGTTAGTAAGGGAAAAGACATTCGCTATAGCAAGGAATTTGCGGCAGCAGGAATCAATGTCAATTTTATTGAGCTAGATAAGGATGAACAAACCGTGCATATCCGCACCTATGAAAGAGGTGTAGAAAATGAAACCCTCTCCTGCGGCACTGGCGCAACCGCGGCTGCATTAGTTTGCTTCCACAATGAAAATGGATTCAATGATGTTCATGTAAAAACAAAGGGAGGCACTCTTCAAATTGAATACGACCGTGTGGGCAATCAACAATTTCAAAATATTTGGCTGTGCGGTCCTGCACAAAAAGTTTTTGAAGTCCAAATTGATTTACAAAATTTTAGAAAATGAGCGCCTTCACGATTCGTGTTTATGGCATTTTGAAAGACGAACAGCAGAACATTATTGTTAGCGATGAAAATATTCGAGGCAACTTCTTTACCAAATTTCCTGGCGGAGGTCTTGAATTTGGTGAGGGCACTCGCGATTGTCTGGTTCGAGAGTTCAAAGAAGAGATGAACCTTGCTGTACAAATCAAAGATCATTTTTACACCACTGACTTTTTTCAACGTTCGGCATTTAATCCAGCTCATCAAATTATTTCAATCTATTATACCGTTGAAGCACTAGAACCCATTTTGGTTCCCCATCCCAAAAAACCTTTTCAATTTAGTGAAGCAGAACAGGCTATTTTCGAACAAAAACAACAAATAGAAACATTTCGAAGAATCCCCTGGGACCAATTTTCGGCTCAAGACCTTAGTTTACCTATTGATAAGATCGTAGCACAACTACTAAAAGAAAATAGTTAGTCAGCCATTGCCGCTTTTTTCATTTCTGTAGCCTTTTCCGGACCCAAATAGCTTTCAATCCAATAATGCACAACATAAATTACTGGGGTCATGAGTATAGCAATGGTGAATTTATATAGATAATTCACCAAGCCAACAGCGATGAATAACTCAAATGGCCAAACAAAATCATTCCCCTGCTGATTGACACGTGTACCAATATAGAAAGCAACAAATAACACTACAAAACTGTCAATGAATTGAGAAACCAGTGTTGAACCTGTGGCGCGAAGCCAGATATATTTTTCGCCGGTAACTTTCTTGATTTGATGAAACACCAAAACATCAATTATTTGTCCAAGTAGAAAAGCGGTCAACGATCCAATAATGATGAAACCGCCTTGCCCCAACACACTTTTATAGGCTGCTTGCATATCAGGTACCCCGCTGCCTTGTTTACTACTTACAAAAAAATCTGCAGGTTGTAATCCTATAGCACCTGTAAACAGAAGGAAGGCAAAAGCAATCAGACCGGCTGTGAGCCAAGAAAGAAATCGAACGCCTTTTTGTCCGTAATACTCATTAATAATGTCAGTTAGAATGAAAACGGCAGGCCATAATAATACCCCAGCTGTTAAATTAAAAGAAAGAGTATTGCCCAATACTTTCAACTGGAGAGGCAGAAACCCCAGTGTCTTTTCCAGCGAAAAGATTTTAACACCAATAATTTCTGCAATCAGGGCGTTCGCAATAAAAAAGCCCGATAAAACTAAAAATAGCTTGGTGCTTTTATCACGAAGAATGGTATGGATCATGAGCCTTTTTTAAGATTCCATGAAAATAGTATTAATTTGGCTCCAAACATTTTTACATGTTCAGCAAGATTCTTAAACAAGCACTCCCCCACGTAGGCGCAATTGCCATTTTTTTACTCACTGCAGCCCTTTTTTGTAAACCCGCATTGGAAGGCAATCAATTAAACCAACATGACAACGTGAGTTGGAAAGGGATGGCGCAAAGTGCCTTTGAATACAAAGAAGCAAAAGGTCATTTTCCACTTTGGAATGCCAACTTATTCAGTGGAATGCCTAATTACCAAATTGCCATGGAGGGCAAATCAATTTTACCTAATCTCATTAATGTTTTTTCATTGGGATTACCTAAACCCATGAACTTCTTTTTTATCGCCTGCTTGTTTTTTTATTTGCTAGCTATAACGATTGGCAGCCACCCACTAATTGGCACATTATTATCCATTGGATATGCTTATTCAACGTATAACCCCGTTGTCATTGCTGCTGGTCATGATACGCAAATAATTGCGACTGCTTGCATGCCCTTATTGCTGGCAGGACTATTACTGGTTTATCATACAAAGTACTGGATAGGATTATCAGTAACTACATTGGGGGCTTATCTACTGATTGCCTCTAACCATTTACAAATCACGTATTACTTTCTTTTAATCGCACTACTTATTACCATTGCCTATGCAATAGATTGGATCCGTACCAAGCAATGGAAACACCTGGGAATAGCTGCTGCGATCACCTTTATTGCTGCAGGCCTATCGATAGGGGGAAATGCATTAATAATTTGGACCTCGGCCGAATACAGTAAATACACGATGAGAGGAGGTAAGGATGTGGTTATTGCCGATGGAAAAGTAAATACAACCAAAACAAGTGGACTTGATACCAGTTATGCATTTGAATACAGTATTGGGAAAAGAGAGTCACTTACTTTTTTGTTGCCCAATTCCTTTGGTGGAGGACATAGCCAAAATTTCAAAGAAGGATCTGCTGTTGCAAAAAAACTGACCGAAGCCGGTATTGATGAAGCAAATGCGGAGCAATTAGCACAAGGATTACCTCAATATTGGGGTGCGCTCCCCTACACCGCAGGCCCCGCTTATTTAGGCGTCATCGTTTTTATACTTGGCATACTCGGTTTGGCTGTCAATAAAGGACCGCTACGCTATGGACTCTTATTCGCTACAATCCTAGGCGTTTTCATTTCTTGGGGTAAAAATTTAATGGGGTTCAATCTTTTTCTCTTTGAGTACCTACCCTTATTCAATAAGTTCAGAGCTCCTTCTATGGCGCAGGTGATTCCACAACTCACGCTCGGTGTTTCTGCATTGATCTTATTAAGCAACTACTTCAAAGAAAAAGTAGAATTATGGACCAAAAAGAATTTATACTTTATTGGAGGGCTGTTCACGCTATTATTTTTAGTTTGGCTAGCACAGGATTATAGTGCGTCGATTGACCAACAAGTACTAGCGGCTTATACAGACAAAAATGGCTCCGATCAATTTGCTCGTTCTATCGTAGCGGGGATGATACAGGAACGTCAACATATGTTTGGTTTATCTATTCTGCGTGCATTATTGATAACAGGCATACTTGGAGGAATCATTGGTCTCTTTTCTAAAAAATTGTTAAAGCCCACCGTAGCCGCATTATTACTACTTGTTGTAGGAACAATCGAGCTAACAACGGCAAGCCACGATTATTTGGATGAAAGTACTTACCAATCTGCCGAAGAATATACACAGTCAAATTTTGCTCCATCGCCATTAGATCAGCAAATATTAGTAGACAAGGACCCCAATTACAGAGTATTAAATTTAGCAACCAGCACTTTTAATGACTCCAAAACTTCTTATTTCCATAAATCAATTGGAGGGTACCATGCAGCGAAACTTCGCATTTATCAAGATTTGATCGAAAAATATTTTGCTGGTAGCGTAAATCAAGGAGTATTAAATATGCTCAACACTCGTTATATCATTGTTAGCGATCCTACGAGTGGACAGCAATCAGTGGTAAAAAATGATCAAGCCTTGGGAAATTGTTGGTTTGTTTCTACGGTATTGCCTGTAGCAGACCGTGCAGCGGCCCTGGAACAAATAGGCTTAACAAATTTGAAAGATTCAGTGGTCATTGAAAAAGTGGCGTATGCCGGTCCCACTCAGTTTACTAAAGATAGCAGTTCAACTATTCAACTCTCGTCTTTTGACAATGACACACTCACGTACCAAGCAAACTGCAACCAAGAACAGTTTGCTGTGTTCAGCGAAATATATTATCCCAAAGGATGGAACGCCTATGTAGATAATAAAAAAGCAGATTATTTAAATGTGAATTATGTACTGCGAGGGCTCCCCCTTTCAAAAGGGAAACACGAAATTCGTTTTGTGTTTGAACCAACGTCTTATGGAATAGGAACAAAAATTATGTACGCCAGCTCATTTTTAATCGCTTTAGTTGTGTTGGGAGGAATTGCTCTTTCATTCAAAAAGAAAGTCGAATAGCACAAGAATGAAAAAAATTCTGCTCATTGTACCCTACCGATTTTTACCTGCAAACTCAGGTGGACATCGATATATTGAGGGTTGGATCCAAGCACTTTCAAAAGTGGCAAAGGTAACTGTCATTGGCACCGAAGACAATCAATTCAACGCAGATGCTCCCTATCGTCTTTTACCGGCTCTATCTACACCTTTTTTCAGGTATGCGGATTATACACTAAAAGCCACCATCAAGGAATTAATTGATCGAAATCAATATGACCTGCTGATTTGGGAACATCCTTATTATGCCTGGCTAGCCCATCTTATAAAAAAAGAGACGGCAATTCCTTACTTATTACATACTCATAATATTGAACATTTACGTTTTCGCTCGTTAGGCAAATGGTGGTGGCCGTTACTGGAGGTATACGAAAAATGGGCTTTTCAACAGGCAGACAAAATAAGTTTTATCACCCTGGAAGATCAGCAATTTGCTACTTCAACATGGGGAATTAACCAATCAAACTGCTTGCAAATCCCTTATGGAATACAACAAAATGAATGTCCGACCGATCGTTCACATGCAAAGAAAATCATTTGCGAAAGACATCAAATTGACCCCAATACCCCACTCTTACTCTTTAATGGCCCCTTGAGTTACTTGCCCAATAGAGAAGCGCTAGAAATCATCATTACAAAAATTGAACCTTATTTAACTAGCCAGCTTTCGAATTATCGAATTATTATTTGTGGCGGAGAAATTCCCAAACGCTGGAAGTACAAGGATAAATTGAATAATAGCCCCTTCATCAACGCAGGTTTTGTACACGACCTCGATAACTACATCAAAGCTGCACAGGCGTTAATAAATCCTATTCAAAAAGGCGGAGGCGTAAAAACAAAAGTGATAGAAGCCATTGCATTGGGTACGCCAGTAATTACTACTACAAATGGCGCAATTGGTATTGATTCAACTTGCACGGGAGAACTGCTCCAAATTATTAACTCAGGTGACTGGGTAGCATTTTCAACTAAAATTGTAGACTGCTGTTTAAAGCATGATCAATCAACCCAAACGCCGATTTCATTTTACAAGAAATATAATTGGGATCAAATCATAGAACGAGTTCACAACCTCTTACCGTATTAATCGACCTGTCCATTTATAATAGGTCCATTTGATGAACAACCGCAGATACTCTTTTCCCATAAAGAGACAAGCAAAAGTGTAGTAATAAAACCCCTTTCCTTTTCGCAATGCCATGATCTCCATTTCATGACGCATCATCACTTTTCTTAATAGTAATTGTTTAGCTATGGCTGTGCTTCCGCTCGTAATGTGAATGAGCGAAGTAGTGGACAGGAAAAAGACTTTGTAACCTAATTTTTTTATTTGTTCACACCAAAGCACATCTTCACCATACATAAAGAATCGTTCGTCTAATTGCTGCCCAGGCAATTGATCAATTACTT
>CAYFLE010000039.1:0-11462 GCA_964343645.1 uncultured Chitinophaga sp.
ATATTCAACAGCATAAACTGATTAATATGAAAAAGTTATTATTAAGTAGTTATTTGATCGGAGCCGTTGCAGGAGTTTTTGCGCAGGAAACGGTATTGCCTGCCAAGGAGCAGAAGGGTAGTTTTTATTTAACCAATGCAACTATACACACTGGTAATGGTAAAGTCATCAACAAGGGGACCATTAAGGTGACCAATGGGAAAATTGAAGCAGTGGGAGATAATATTGCCATACCTAGTAGTGCAGATAATGTAACGGATTTGAAAGGACAAGACTTATATCCAGGTCTTATATTGCCAACAAGTACATTGGGCTTGAATGAAATCAGCTCTGTACGCGCTACACAAGATTCACGTGAAATTGGGGATATGAATCCCAGTGTGCGCTCAATTGTTGCGTACAATACCGATTCAAAAGTGATCAATACGTTGCGATCAAATGGAATTTTGTTAGCGAATATAGTTCCCGAAGGAAGTTTTGTAGCGGGAACTTCTTCTGTGGTTCAATTAGATGCTTGGAATTGGTCGGATGCTGCCTACAAAACCGATGCAGGGTTACACGTATTCATGCCTTCTTTGATGCCACGCCCCAGTTTTGGAGGACGCGGAGGCGGATTTGGTATGGGTAATTTTGGTGGCCAAGGTGGCGGTGATCCAGTCAAAGAGGGGCTTGAAAAAATGGAAGGACTTAAAACTTTTTTCAGAGAGGCAAAGGCCTATCAACAATTGACAGATCGCAAAGCAACAAACTTAAAATTAGAAGCGGTTCAGGGATTATTTGATCGCAAGCAAAAACTGTATATGCATGCAAATACGGTGAAGCAAATTTTAGTGGCCTTGGATTTTGTGAAAGAATTTGGATTTGATATGGTTCTTGTTGGAGGAAGCGAAAGCTATCAGGTGGCAGATTTGTTGAAACAGCACAATGTCTCTGTTATTTTACAACAACCGCATAGTTTACCCACTGCAACGGACGACGATGTGGATCAGCCGTATAAAACAGCTGCTCAATTACAAAAGGCAGGCGTACTATTTTCTATTTCAGATGATGATTCGCAAACTCGGGGAAGAAACCTTGCTTTTAATGCTGGCACAGCTGCAGCTTATGGTCTTGACAAAGAAGAAGCATTAGCGGCCATCACATTAAACGCAGCCCGTATTATGGGAGTGGCTGATAAAACGGGTAGTATCGAAGTAGGGAAGGATGCCAACATTGTAGTAAGCAATGGTGACCTATTAGATATGAAAAGCAGTAATGTTACTGCCGCCTTTATACAGGGCAGAAAAATTGACTTGACTGATAAACATAAATTACTCAACGAACGCTTCGAGCAGAAATACGAATTGAAAGCTCCACGAAAAGGCTTCTAATTAGAGGTCTTTTCCGTGGCACTGCTTGAACTTTTTGCCACTTCCACAAGGACAAGGATCGTTTCTTCCAATTTTTGGACCCGTAGTAACAGGAACGGCCTTGTCCTTTTCGTTTGCTCCATATTCTTGTCCAGCAGCATCCACCTCTTCTTTGTTGGCATGCATGCGACTCATATCTGTTTTTTGCTGACGACCTTCTTTGAGTGACGCTTGATTTCCTTCAATGGGAAGATTAGCATGACAAAGGAAGTTGACAATATTCCGATTGACATCTGCATTCATATTTCGGAACAATTGATAAGCTTCCATTTTGTAAATCACCAACGGGTCTTTTTGTTCCAGATACGCTGTTTGAACACTTTGCTTCAAATCGTCCATCGCCCGCAAATGTTCTTTCCAGTTTTCATCAATAACTGCGAGTGTAACCGAACGCTCTAATGCCTGACATAACTCCGCACCATTTGATTGTAAGGTTTTATTCAGGTTCGCAAGTACATTGTAGCCTTTTTTCCCATCGGTGAAAGGAACTACTACATTTTCAATATGATTGCCTTGTGTGAGACGGATATTTTTAAATACGGGGATGGCTTGTTTTTGCAATCCTTCGCGCAATTCGTAATAACGGGTGGTCACCTCGCCATATAATTTATCAATGAGTTTGCCCTCGTCACCTTTTAGGAGCTCTTCACGCGTAATAGCTGTGTCTAAGCCAAAATTGATGATGCAAGCCATCTTGAATCCGTCAAAATCTTCCTGTTCTCTGAACGATCCAATAAGACCTTCAGCCAATCCGGAAAATGCCGTATCAATATCTAAGGCTAAACGCTCTCCAAATAAAGCGTGATTTCTTCTTTTGTAAACCGCATTACGTTGCATGTTCATCACATCATCATACTCGAGCAAGCGTTTCCGGATTCCAAAGTTGTTTTCCTCTACCTTCTTTTGTGCCCGCTGAATACTGCTACTGATCATGCTATGTTGGATCACATCACCTTCTTTGTAGCCCAATTTATCCATCATGCCCGCAATACGTTCACTACCAAACATGCGCATCAAATCATCTTCCAGCGAAACATAAAACTGGCTAGAACCGGGATCTCCTTGACGTCCCGCACGACCTCTTAACTGACGATCCACGCGACGACTTTCATGTCTTTCAGTACCAATGATGGCCAAACCTCCGGCTTCTTTTACACCGGGGCCTAATTTGATATCTGTACCACGACCAGCCATGTTGGTGGCAATCGTAACCGCACCCGCTAAACCAGCTTCTGTTACCACTTGTGCCTCTCGCGCGTGCTGTTTCGCGTTCAATACATTGTGCGGAATCTTTTTCTGTTGTAACATGCGACTCAACAGTTCGCTCACTTCTACCGAGGTGGTACCTACTAGACAAGGGCGTCCGGCGTTGCGCAAAATTTCAATTTCATCAATCACCGCCTTGTACTTTTCACGTTTCGTTTTATACACTAAATCATCGCGGTCCTCTCTTGTCATTTTCAAATTGGTAGGGATGCTCACCACATCCAATTTGTAAATACTCCATAATTCCGCAGCTTCTGTTTCGGCTGTACCCGTCATACCTGCCAACTTGTGATACATTCGGAAATAATTTTGCAAAGTAATTGTAGCATAGGTTTGCGTAGCTGCTTCAATTTTTACATTCTCTTTTGCTTCTAAGGCCTGGTGTAATCCATCACTATAGCGACGGCCTTCCATAATACGGCCTGTTTGTTCATCCACAATTTTGATAGCACCGTCTATGATTACATATTCTACGTCCTTGGCAAATAGGGTATAGGCTTTTAGCAATTGTTGAACCGTGTGAATGCGATCGGCCTTCATGGCATAGTCATTCAACGTAGCTTCTTTTTGCTGTAATTTTTCTTCAGCTGCTACTTCGCTTTTCTCAATTTCTGAGAGCCGCACCCCAATGTCTGGTAACACAAAAAACTCAGGATCTTCGCCACTTCGGGTAATGGCGGCTAGTCCTTTATCAGTAAGGTCAACCGAATTATTTTTTTCATCGATGTAAAAGAAAAGTTCCTCGTCCACCTGTGGCATGAAACGTTGCTGATCTTGCAAATAATAATTTTCTGCTTTTTGCAAAATCACTTTGATGCCGGGCTCACTTAAATATTTAATCACCGGGCCATACTTGGGCAACCCACGGTGTGCTCTAAAAAGAAATAGTCCTCCCAGCTTCGGATCATCTTGTCCTGCTGCAATTAGTTTTTTTGCTTCTGTGAGACAGTTACGAATTTCTTTTTCTTGTTCAGCAACTAATTGTTGGATGCGGGGTTTGTGAATATGATACTGCTGTTCATCCCCTTTGGGAACAGGGCCAGATATAATCAAGGGAGTACGCGCATCATCGATCAATACGGAGTCTACCTCATCTACCATCGCATAATGGTGCTTACGTTGCACCATCTCATCCGGGCTATGCACCATGTTATCACGGAGATAATCAAAGCCAAATTCATTGTTAGTGCCATACGTGATATCGGCACTATAGGCTTTTCTTCTTTCTTCACTATTGGGCTGATGTTTGTCAATGCAATCAACAGTAATGCCCAACCATTCAAATAAAGGGCCGTTCCACTCCTGATCTCGACGGGCCAAGTAATCATTTACAGTTACTAGGTGAACCCCTTCGCCAGGCAATGCATTTAGATAAGCAGGAAGCGTAGAAACCAAGGTTTTACCTTCCCCCGTTGCCATCTCAGAAATTTTTCCTTGATGCAGTACAATACCCCCAATCAATTGCACATCGTAGTGCACCATGTTCCAGGTGATGGTCCCTCCGGCTGCTGACCAGGAATTATTAAAAATCGATTGGTTGCCATCAATGCGGACATAATCTCTAGAAACACTGAGATTTCGGTCCATATCCGTAGCGGTTGAAACCACTTCCTTATTTTCTTTAAAACGACGAGCAGCTTCCTTCACTACTGCAAATGCCTCTGGTAATAATTGCTCAAGGATAACTTCAATGTCTTTATCCCTTTGTTTACGCAACTTGTCCACCTCCTGATAAATCGCATCACGACCAGTAAGGTCAGCGGGGGGGAGAGATTCCGCTTCTTGTGTTTGCGCGTTTATTTGCGCATTGATGGGTTCCAGATGGGACTGGATCCTGAAACGGAACTCCTGCGTTTTAGCACGAAGTTGGTCGTTCGATAGCGATTGATATTGTTCAAAAAAGCGGTTGATGCTGGCCACTAGTGGCTGCACGTTTCGCACATCTTTTTCAGATTTGCTACCGCCGAATAATTTGGAGATATATCCAAGCATAGGGCGGCAAAGATAAGCCAAAAAAAACCCTAAATTTGCACCCCAAACCAGCATCCATGGCAGGCCAGCTCAAAGAAGTCAGAAACCGCATCAAGTCGGTCCAAAGTACCCAGCAAATTACTAAGGCAATGAAGATGGTCAGTGCGGCCAAATTACGTCGCGCTCAAGACGCCATTGTTCAAATGCGCCCTTATGCGCAAAAATTGCAGGAAATGCTTTCCAATATTGTGAGTAGCAGTGAGTCTGGCGCTGAAATGGCATTAGCTGCGGAGCGTACTATTGAAAAAGTATTGCTCATTGTCATCAGCAGTGATCGTGGATTAGCAGGGGCGTTTAATGCCAATGTGGTTAAATTGACTAAATCTACCATTGCTGAAAAGTATGCGGAGCAGCATAAACAGGGAAATGTTACCATCTGGAATATTGGTAAAAAGGCCCAGGAAAACTTAAGCAAGGCCAATTACAAGACAAATTCCACGTTTAAAGATCTTTTTCTTCAACTCAGTTTTGAGCGCGTACAAGAAGCGGCAGCCGCTGCCCGTCAGGCTTTTTTGAATAAAGAATTCGATGTTGTAGAAATCATCTACAGCCAATTCAAAAATGCAGCTACTCAACGATTTGTAGTGGAACGTTATTTGCCTATTCCGCGCACGGAGAAAAAAGAAGGGGCAACCCAAGCTGACTTTATTTTTGACCCTGAAAAAAATACGTTGGTTGCCGAGTTGATGCCACGCATTTTGAACACACAGCTTTACAAAGCAGTATTAGATTCCAGCGCCTCAGAGCATGGAGCCCGCATGACTGCGATGGACAAGGCCAGTGAGAATGCGAATGAAATGTTGCGGTCTTTAAAGATTTCTTACAATAGAGCCCGTCAGGCAGCCATCACAACCGAGTTGACAGAGATTGTTAGTGGTGCGGCCGCATTACAGGGGTAATCAAATTGTGCAGAATTTTATCGTCAACCCACCGTTCTTCTTTGTACTTTCAAGAACTTAACTATGCCTGAATTATCCCATATTATCCCCCATGTTGAAGCGCTGATTTTTGCGAGTGATCGTCCCTTAACAACTTTGGAATTGACCGAGTACGTGAATAATGCATTAGGTTTTTTAGAGGATCGTGCTACTATGGATCAAGTGGAAGCAGCCATTGAAGGGGTGGTGGAAAAATATGCTTCAGAATTCTATCCTTTTGAAGTAGTACAGAGTGGGGGAGGCTGGCAGTTTCTTTCCAAAAAGGAGTACCACAAAACAATCGCCCAATTGAATGGAGATAAGTTTTTAAAAAGGCTTTCTCCTGCCTCACTAGAAACCCTATCTATCATTGCCTATAAACAGCCTGTCACAAAAGGGGAGATTGAATCAATCCGCGGAGTTAGTTCAGACTATGCAGTGCAGAAATTATTGGAAAAAGAACTCATTGTGATTTCAGGTCGCAATGAAAAGTTGCCAGGTCATCCATTGGTCTATGCCACTTCTAGAAACTTTATGGACTATTTTGGAATTAATTCAGCAGATGATCTTCCAAAAATTAAAGAAGTGCTCGCCGAGCAATTAGTAGAGCCAACGATAGTATCGTCTATAGATGACGAATCTGGCGATAGGACAACTCCTGCAGAAGAAGAAAGCTGATCTTGTTATCTTCGTTTCATGTCAGGCTTATCCTCCCAGTTTTTTGTAGACGCTGCCAATCAGTTTGGTACTCCATTGTATTGTTATAATGCGAGTCAAATCAGTGAGCAGTATCAAAAGCTGCAATCGGCATTCGCCAGTTGCGATGTTCGTTTTTTTTATGCAGCAAAGGCACTGACTAATCAAAGCGTTTTAAAGCATATTCGTTCAGTAGGTTGCTCGGTTGATTGCAGTTCTATCAATGAGGTAAAATTGGCTCAATTAGCAGGGTTCCAGGCGGGTGAAATCTTATATACCTCAAATAGTGTAAACTTTTCAGAGATTGAGGAAGCCGTTTCTTTAGGGGCTTATGTGAATGTAGATAGCTTGTCCGCTTTAGAAAAATTCGGTAAGAAATTTGGTAACTCTTATCCTGTTGGGCTTAGACTTCGACCTAATATCATGGCGGGAGGAAATTTGAAAATTTCAACCGGTCATGCAGATAGTAAATTTGGAATACCCGCCGAAAAATTACCGGAAGTAGGACGCTTGGTTGAGCAGTATGCTATTCAGGTGCATACGTTACATATTCATACGGGCAGTGAAATCAAAGAGGCTGCTGTTTTTATACAAGGGGTGCAGTTTTTATTGTCTGTGGCTCCCGCCTTCCCTCAATTGAAAGTAATTGATTTAGGTGGTGGGTTCAAAGTTCCTTACCGGCCAACTGAAAAGGAAACCGATTTAATTCAAATCAGTCAATCGCTTAGTGAATTAGTAGAGGCGCATTACAAAAAAACGGGCCAGCAACTGCAAGCTTGGTTTGAACCTGGAAAATTTTTAGTCTGTGAGGCCGGTTATTTGTTGACTAAGGTGAATGTGGTGAAAGACAATGGCGATTACGCTTTTGCGGGGGTAGATACCGGACTTAATCATTTAATTCGTCCGATGCTCTACGATGCTTATCACGAGATTGAAAATTGCAGTAATCCGCAAGGCGAAGTAAAGAAATATCAAGTGGTGGGAAATATTTGCGAAACAGATACGTTGGGGGCCAATCGTGATTTACCACTCATTCGCGAAGGGGATATTTTGGTTATTAAGAATGCGGGTGCTTATGGCTTTGAAATGTCTTCGCAGTATAATGCTCGCTATCGCCCAGCAGAAGTATTGGTGGAAAATGGAAAACTCCGGTTAATTAGAAGAAGGGAAACCCTAGAAGACTTGCTTCGTACACAGGAAAATTATTAATACTTGCTTATGGATGAATTCATCAAATTAGTTAGTCATCCACTACGTTTTCGATTTTTTCTTTTTTTGAAATTGCCTGCTGCTTTTTTAGCGGGCATTCGTTTAAAATCTATTTCTTCCGAAAAAGCAGAAGCAACGGTTCGTTTTCAACACTGGACCAAAAATCCTTTTCGGTCTACCTACTTTGCTTGTCTGGGAATGGCAGCCGAAATGAGTACCGGTATTTTAGCGATGGCCCATTTGTACAAACGTAAGCCTGCCATTTCAATGCTCGTTACGCGCATCGATTCTCGCTTTATTAAAAAGGCTACCGGTATTACCACGTTTACGTGTGAGCAAGGGGAAGTGTTACGTCATGCTATTGATCAAGCGGCCTTGACAGGTGAGCCAGTCGAATTAATCGTGACTACCATTGGTAAAAATAGCGAGGGGGTAGAAGTGGCGCGGTTTGATATCACCTGGTCCTTCAAGAGAAAGGCTTAACTTTCTTTTTCTTTAAATTTTACATATGCGAATATCTTTTCATGGGGCCGCACGCACCGTCACAGGCTCTAAACATTTATTGGAACTCCCCAATGGTAAAAAGTTATTACTGGATTGTGGTCTATTCCAAGGAATGGGAAAGGATACGGATAAGCTTAATCGAACATTTGGATTTGATCCCGCAACAGTTGACGCTATGATTTTAAGTCACGCGCATATTGATCACGCTGGGTTAATTCCAAAATTGGTCGCCGAAGGATTCAACGGTAAAATTTGGTGTACTCCCGCTACGCGCGAATTAGCGATGGTTTTGTTGGAGGATTCTGCGCAAATTCAAGAAGATGAAATCCGTTATGCTAATAAACGCCGTAAGCAGCTAAACCAGCCTTTATTACTACCGCTGTATACTAAAGAGCAAGCGCTTGCATCATTTGATTCTTTAGTCACTGTAGAATATGATACCTGGTTCACTGTGCTAGAAGGAGTAGAAGCCCAATTTACTGATGCAGGACATATTATTGGGAGTGCAGCGGTTCACTTAAAAATAAATAATGATAAGGGCGGGCAAAAACGATTGACATTTAGTGGGGACATTGGTAGATATCGTGATGCGATACTTCGTTCTCCAGCCACTTTCCCTGCTGCGGATGTGATTCTTCTAGAATCCACCTATGGTAATAAACTTCACCCCTTGCACACGTCCACTCCTGAAATGCTTTTAGAGTGGATTGATAAAATATGCATCAAGAAATCCGGTAAGCTGATAATACCTGCCTTTAGCGTTGGAAGAACGCAGGAATTATTATATCAACTTAATCAATTGGAGTTAGAGCGACGATTACCTTCCATTCCTTACTATGTGGATAGCCCGCTGAGTATCGAGGCAACAGAAATTGTAAAGCGCTATCCTTCTTATTTCAACCGGACAATCCAAAAAGTAATGGAAAGTGACCAGGATCCATTTGATTTTCCAGGTCTTCATTATATCCGCACGGTGGAGGAGTCCAAACAGCTCAATTTTATCAACGGGCCAATGGTGATTATATCAGCTAGCGGGATGGCAGATGCTGGTCGCGTAAAGCATCATATCAGTAATACGCTGGAAAATTCAAGGAATGGAATTTTATTTACGGGCTATTGTGAACCTCATTCCTTGGGAGGCCGGTTGCTCAGTGGTAGGAAGGAAGTTTCAATCTATGGCGTATCTCATGAGGTGCATGCAGCCATAGGTGCAATTCCGAGTATGAGTGCACACGGTGACTATGAAGACCTCTGCCAGTGGCTATCTGCTCATTCTCCAGCTGAAGTTTCCCAATTATTTTTAGTACATGGTGAGTACCCCGTTCAAGTTGATTTTGCCGAGCGGCTTCGCAAAAAGGGGTTCCCATTAGTTGAGATTCCCCAATTACATGCCACATTTAAGTTGGGCAGCTAAAAAATAACCCCTCCAGCGCAAAGCATTGAGGGGTTATATCTTAAAAGGATAAGGTAAAGGTTAATGTAGGGTCCCAATTATTATGAGACATTTATGTGAAATTATAACGCTAAGGGTTTTGTAAGAATAAATCAGTACTGAAACGGGTTCTGTTACAGGTTATTTCCTAATTTAATAGGATTGACATATTTTTGCAAAACAGGTTATTAACCTATTAAAATACTGCTTATCAATCAATTGAAAAAAATATCACTATTTCTGGTCTTTGCACTTCTTTCTTTTCATTTCGCGCTTAGCCAGTTTGGTAATGATTCGATTATTTACATCAGAAAGTCCCCATTTATGGTGGATTTAATAAAATCGGACAACTATTACACGGCAGTAAATTCTGGTGAGATCAAGTTGTATGCATTAAATAGCGACCACAAGCCTTTTTTACACACAAGTGAGTTTTTTAATGTTCCCAAGATGGGCTTTTTTTTACGGGTATTCAATACAGGCAGGCTGTACAAGCTTGACTCAAACGTTGTCAACGACTCTACTTTCTTTTTTAAGCGTATCGACTGTCAACTTATACTATAATATTGGGTCCTTTATTTTTTCGGATGATGGGCAGATTTACGAGTATGGTGGATATGGATTTTGGAAAAACAACGGAGTAATCAGGACTTTTAACTCCAAAGACAAGGAATGGGACGTGGTTGAGTTGAATAAAGAAATTATCCCGCCTAATAATGTTTCTGATGGGTATGTATCTTGGATTGACCCTGCAAGTAGATACCTTTTTGTGCCTTACCAGGAAATTAGAAATGATGGTGTTTCAAAGCTTCAGGATGAGGATGATCTTATTTATGAAAGCTTTCGTTTAAACTTAAAAACCTTTGAATGGGAGCACTTAGGTCATTTAGATGAAAAGGTATTCCATTTAATGAAGTTTGCAACACACATTTTGCAATCAAACAAAGGACTGCTACTCGCCTATATCAATCGGATCTATTGGGTTGACTATTCCACCAATCGAATTAAAGTATCCTATGATCCTTCACTTGGACAAACCTTACTACGTGTACAGCCATTTATGCTTCGGTACTGGAATGGCGATCAAATATATGTATCCAATCCTGTCAATGGAAAGTATGATTCCTTACGAGTTGATTTATCAAAGTTTGCTGATAGTGGACAAGCGATATGGAAAACTAAGACCTATTGGAGAGACTTGCTTTTATTTGGCGTGATCGCGCTAGCCCTATTCATATTCTTTTTCATACAACGGCGTGTACGCCAGCAAAAAAAAGAGAATATCGAAGCGATTGCCACCACTCCCGATGCTCCATTTTTGGGTACAGAGATTGCATTACTCGAGTTATTGCTAAGCAAATACAAAGAGGGAAAAACAGCCACCATTCCAGAAATTAATTATGTGTTGGGTTTGAATGATAAAAATCATGGCATGCAGAAAAAGGTTCGCAGTGAAATTATCAATCGGATCAATGAAAAATATTTATTGATCAGTAAAGGAAAAGATACCCTGATCCAAAATATTCGAAGTGAGTCTGATAAGCGTTTCTTTGAATATTTGATAAACCCTAGTTTGATAGCAGAAGTTCGAAAGCTGGTGGCCCAGTCAGCCTAAAATCCTTACCTTTACGCCCCCAAAATGGGAATGCCGGGGTAGCTCAGCTGGTTAGAGCACAGGATTCATAACCCTGAGGTCGGCAGTTCAAGTCTGCTCCCCGGTACGCTGTTATTTTTGAAAATAACATAGAAAAGCCTCTCTCAAAAAAGAGAGGCTTTTTTTATGACCGCATTTTAAAGTTTAGTTATGATTTGATGCGGAATGGAGGCTTGAAAAAAACATCCTTTGCCTGGCGATGTTTTGATATTCATGGTGCCATTTAAATATTCAACTGTGATTTCACATTTCAAAAGTCCGTCACCCCAAAATTCTTGCTTATTAAAAAAGCCTACACCATCATCTTTGACCGACAAATTAATATTTTGAGCATCCATCTCTAC
>CAYFLE010000040.1:0-8703 GCA_964343645.1 uncultured Chitinophaga sp.
CCAGAAGTGTGTGTGAGAAGTTGACGAATCGTGATATCTGATTTTGCAGGAACTGTAGTGTAAGTGGTATCTGTCTCATTGAATGTGACCAGTACTTGTTGTTTGCGAAAAGCAGGAATGTACTTTGATACGGGATCGTCCAACAATAATTTTCCTTCTTCGAATAAAATCATAATGGCCACACTCGTAATTGCTTTTGATTGCGAAGCGATACGGAAAATATCATCCTTTTTCATCGGAACTTTTGCTTCCAGATCATTATAGCCTACTGCTTTGTGATAAACTACTTTTCCGTTTCGGATGACCAATGCAGTAGCGCCTTGCATCCAACCCTTGTCTACCCATTCGTTTAAACGTGTATCAATAACTTTTAATCTTTCGGCCGAAAAACCAGCTGCAGCTGGAGTGGCGGTCCATTCAATTTTCTGCGCATATAGCCCAGAAACAAAAAATGTTATTTGTAAAAATGCAAGTAGCGTAAAGCGAAGTAGTGGTTTCATGGTTTTATTATTTTGATTTGCCGGGGCCGTATAATAATTGTCCTGCACGAGTGCCATTGTGTTTTTGTTCGTCAACAGTGATTTGTCCATTTACAATCACATAATACATCCCTGTTGAATAAGCATGCGGTTTTTCAAACGTGGATAGATCTATTATTTGTTGAGGATCAAAAATGACTACATCAGCTGCATAACCCGATTTTAGCAATCCTCTATCTTTTAATTGAAATTTTTGTGCTGGGAGGGAAGTCATTCTTCGAATCGCTTCTTCCAAACTCAAAATATTTTTTTCACGTACATAGCGACCCAGCACTCGCGCATTCGTTCCATATCCGCGTGGATGAGGAACACCCGCATTAAATTCACGAATACCTGCATCACTGGCAATCATGTTGAAAGGGTATTTCATGATACGTGTTACATCTTCTTCGCCCATGCCATGGAAAACGGCACTCGCTCCTCCCCGACTTACAATATCCATCACCACAGCTGCTTCTTCTTTGACGCGGTGTTTGTTGCCAAGCATCACATTGATCTGTTCAATGCTTTTCCCATTGTAAGTGGTATCGGGTCCAAAGGAAGCAACTACTGCATAACTCAAATGTTTGAGTCCTCTTTTTTTCAATCTTTTTTGAATGGAGGTAGTTACCTGTTTGCGCACCTCGGGTCTTGCCAATCTTGCCTTGATAGAATCCTGTCCATCGGCTAGTAATTCATCGGGGATCAAGGTATTAATGGACGTGCTACTTGCAGTGTAAGGATATTGATCAATGGTTACATCCAATCCTTCTTGGCGTGCCTTTTCAACCATCGCCAGGGTGGTTTTACTTCGACCCCAATTTTGTTGTCCACTCAATTTGAAATGGGATAACTGAACAGGAATACCTGTTGCTCTTCCTATTGTTAACGCCTCTTCAATCGCCTGCGTAACACTATCTCCTTCATCACGCATGTGGGAGGCATAGACTCCGCCAAACTCGGCTGCTTTTTTAGCCAATCCAATAATTTCAGGTGTTTTACTATAGGTACCCGGAATATAGATAAGACCTGTGCTTAATCCAACGGCACCGTCTCGCATGGCTTTTTCAACCAAGCTTTCCATTTGGTATTGTTCAGCATCTGTTGCATCTCGATTGGCTCTACCCATCACCGCTCGGCGAATATCATTGTGCCCAATCAACATCCCTACATTGATGGATAGACGAAGCGAATCAATAAATTCAAAATATTTTTTTACATCAACTTGTGATAAACCGCAGTTGCCGGTGATACAAGTAGTGACACCATCGTAAATAAAACTTTTTGTTGTGGGATCCTTTTTTTCATCTCCTTCAATATGGGTATGTACATCAATAAAACCCGGCGCCACTATTTTATCTTTTGCATCTATGACGCGACGGGGCGACCATTTCGTTTCCCATTTTTGCGCAGCGGGCTGATAAATAATCGATACAATTTTTCCTTGACTCACAACCAACGTGCCTCGATACCAACTATTGCCGGTGCCGTCTATGATTTTCCCATTGGTGATAATTAAGTCACAGGGTGTAGGACCTTGCGCTAGCAAAAGACTAGGCAATAAGAGGAATGCAAGCAAGCTTTTCATTATGAAAAGATACTACAACCAAAAAGATAAAATGAAAATTATTGCTCAATCGGCTCCTCTTGCCAGGTAAAAGGCGGGAGTCCTTTTTTAAAGCGGTACAAACTCTGTTTGATGTACAACCGAAACTCGTAATCGCCGGCCATTTTCGTAAACAAGTAAGAAGGTCTAAATGTTTGCATGAACCGTTCTAGTTCGGGACTTTCCAATAAGGTTAACCGACGAACCAATGCTTTGTTGAATCGATAGTCAATGAATTTTTCTTGCTCTTCCAATAACAATCGTTGCTGAAAGCCCAGCATGCTTTTATTTCTTCGAAAGCGAAACACATTGATGAGCTCATCTAAATCAAGCCCTACGCCGGCGCCATATTGTGGGGTGACAATTTTTAAACCCGGTCGTTGATAGTTAAAAACTTTTGCATACTCCTGCCGATTTCGAATAGAATCTAATTTATAGTTGCGGGGGAAAATTTTCACTTCTTTTAATACTGGGATACTTACTTGCAGGGATATATCAAATTGAAAGGGGTTCGTAATTTTTACTACGGGAAATTTCACGGTAGGCTTATTCAAATAGCTAAACCAAATAGAGTCTCGATCAGTTACACGGATTTCGTAGTAACCTTCTGCATTGGTAACTGTTCCTGCCCCTGCAGTTGAAAGAACACTCACAGCTTCGAGTGGATAATTGCGAGAACTGTCATACACGACTCCTTTAATAAGGAAAGATTGTGCTTGGAGAGAGGAAGCGATAGCCAACAATAAAATGCAATATGTAAGCTGACGAATCATGCCGTGATCACTTCTTCAATGACGCGTGGAAAATGTTGATGTTCTAAGGCATGAATGCGCTGCGCCAATGAAATAGGAGTATCATTTTCTACGACCGGACATGTTGCTTGAAAAATAGTTGCACCATGATCATATTGTTCATCTACATAATGGATGGTGATGCCACTACTAGATTCCTTTGCTTGAATAACAGCCGAGTGCACAGCGTTTCCGTACATTCCTTTTCCTCCATATTTTGGCAACAGTGCCGGATGGATGTTGATGATTTTTTTCTCCCAACCTTTCAATAATGTAGGTGGAATTTTCCAAAGAAACCCTGCCAATATAATCCAATCAATGGCTAACTCTTTTAAAACTGACACATAGCCGTCTCCATTAAAAAATGTTTCTTTTTCTAAGAGCAAAGTGGGTACGTCAAAGTTTTTTGCAATTTGTAAAACTCCTGCTTGTGGCTTATTCGAAACAATCAACACCACTGAAATAGACGAAGAGTTTTTAAAACGCTCAAGAATTTTTTCTGCGTTAGTTCCTGTGCCTGAAGCAAAAATTGCGATGCGTTTCATCGAGCAAAGATGGTCATTGCAAACGGAACCTGGCGTTAGACTATTGTAAAAACCCCATTTTAGACCCCAGCTTGCGGATATAAGATTTGAAGAATCGAAATTGACCAAAAGGAATACTAATCAGTAAGACCATGGCCGGCCATAGCAATGTGATCAGCAAAATATAAACCGTTGCCCAAAGCCAATCCTGTTCCAGCTGGGCCCAATTCATCACTTTTTTTGCCACCCACCCTGTTGTGCTACCACCAATGGCAAAAGTGCAGAGGATTAGCGTCAATTGCAGGGCGCCAACCTTCCATTTTTCTCGTAGTTTTTTAAACATAAATGATCGGGCCGCGAAGGTCCACCAAAAAAGGCGTACAACCTAGTTTTTTCAGATATTGAAAGGGACTTAAACCTGAAAATTGACGCTTCAATGACACGAAAAGATTGTTTCAAGTCTGATTCCACCAAAACCCTTGACTTGCAACAGAGTTATGCAATAAAAAAAAGTTAAACTAGATGCATTTTTGAAGGCCTCATCGCGTAATTTTGCGCGCGAGAAGTGTAATTTTTCCACATTTTCAGCTTAACCGCGCGTATGATGTCTACTAAACATGTCTCACTACGTCTGAACGTTCTAATTTTTTCCCTGTTAATTTTCTCTGCAACTAACTTATTTGCCCAGGATCCTGCGGCAGGGAAAACTGTATTTATGAGTAAGTGTGCTTCCTGTCACCAAGTACTCAAAAAGGCTACAGGGCCTGCATTGGCAGGATTGGAAGAGCGACACAAGTGGGCCGACCACAAAGAAATTAAGTCTTGGATTAATAATCCGGCAGCGTATATGGCAAAAGATGCCTATACCCAAGGATTGAAAGCCGAGTACGGATCCATGATGACTGCATTCCCTGATGTTACCCTACAGGATGTAGACAATGTAGTGGCTTATATCAACGAAGCTGCTAAGCCAGTGGCAGCTCCAGCTGCTGGTGCGGGCGAGCCAGCTCAGGAAGAAGGCGGTAATTCTATCTTCTTTGGAATTATTTCGCTGATTCTTGCGGTGATTGCACTGATTTTAATGCAGGTCAACAGTAGTTTGAAAAAATTATCTGATGCTGCTGAAGGAGTTAAACTACCTGAAAATATTCCATTCTGGAAAAATAAGACCTATATAACATTGATTTCCATTGGTTTATTCGTTTTTGGCGGTTACATGGTGGCAAAAGGAGCCATTAATTTGGGTCGTCAAAAAGAATACGAGCCTGTGCAGCCGATTTATTACTCTCACAAAGTGCACGCCGGAATCAACCAGATTAACTGTTTGTATTGCCATGGAAGTGCCGAGCAAAGTAAGCATGCAGCGATTCCTTCTGTGAATACTTGTATGAACTGTCACAAAGCCATTCAGGCCTATGAAAAAGGTCCAAAATTGTTTGATGCAGATGGCAATGAAGTTGATGGAACTGCTGAGATTCAAAAGTTATATGAGTTTGCCGGATTTGATCCTAACCAACCCAATAAATGGGACCCTTCTGCAGCAAAGCCAATTCAATGGATAAAAATCCACAACCTGCCTGATCACGTTTATTTCAGCCACGCCCAGCACGTTAATGCGGGTAAGGTGCAGTGCCAAAGCTGTCATGGTGAAATCACTAAGATGGATGAGGTGAAACAAGTAGCTGAATTGAGCATGGGATGGTGTATGAATTGCCACCGCCAAACAAATGTGCAATTCAACTACGATAGCACAAAAGGCAATAAATTCTATAGCATATACGAAAAGTTTCATAATGATTTAAAGGCCGGTAAAATGGACAGTGTGAAGGTGAAAGATATCGGCGGTCTGGAATGTCAAAAATGTCACTATTAATCAATTACTGAACCCAACCAACCAAGGATATTATGAGCCAAAAAAAGTACTGGCAGAGCTTCGGTGAGGTGAAAGAAAGCGAGAGCTTCCAACAACAACACCAGGATGAATTCCGGGAGGAACTGCCCTTTGAAGGATTGGACGACAAGGGTCTGATCGATGCGAAAGCGCCCCGTAGGGATTTTTTGAAATACCTCGGATTCAGCACAGCGGCAGCTACGCTCGCGGCCAGTTGTAAAATACCGGTTAAGCACGCGATTCCCTTTGCGAACCGTCCTGAAAATATCATCCCAGGCGTTGCGCAGTATTATGCTACTACCTATGTACAAGATGGGGATGTGGTACCTGTATTGGCGAAAGTGCGTGATGGTCGCCCTATTAAAATTGAAGGAAACGACCGTTGTGCTTTTACCGGCGGAGGAACCTCTGCACGTGTACAAGCCTCTGTGTTGGATTTGTATGACACACATCGCTTACGTTTTCCTCAGCAAAAGGTTGGTGCTGGAGACGAAGCAAAATTTGAAGAAGTTCCTACGTTTGAACAGTTTGATAAGTTGGTGGCTGATGCAATCAAAGCAGCTGGGGGTTCAACAGTGTTACTAACAAGTACTATCAATTCTCCCTCTACAAAAGCAATCATTGCTTCTTATCCTGGTCTTCGTCATGTACAACTAGATGCTGTTTCATACAGTGGCTTATTGTTAGCGAATGAAGCGACAGGTTTTGGACGCCGCTTACCTTCTTATGATTTTGGCGCAGCAAAAGTGATGGTGAGTTTGGGGGCTGACTTTTTAGGAAGTTGGTTAAGTCCGGTTGAATTTGCAAAAGGATATGCTGCTGGTCGTAAGATCAACGAGAAGAATCCTACCATGAGTAAGCATTATCAGTTTGAAGGATATTTAAGTCTTACTGGTGCAAGCGCCGACGAACGTTTTGTTTGTCGTCCTTCAGAAACTGGATTAGTTGCTTTGGCATTATTGAGTGCAGTGAGTGGGAAAGGAGTAGACGGAATCAAAGACGCTAAATTAAAAGCGGGTATTGAAAAAGCTGCAGCTGATTTAAAGAAAAATGCTGGAGAAGCATTGGTTGTTTGCGGAAGTAATGATACTAATACACAGATAGTAGTCAATGCGATAAACCAAGCAATTGGCGCTTATGGAAAAACAATCGATTGGGGCAAGCCTGTTAATTATAGAGCGGGTGTAGATGCAGAGTTTGAGCAATTAGTGCGTGATATGGAAGCAGGAACAGTAGGTACTTTATTAGTATATGGCGCTAACCCTGCGTACACTTATCACAAAGCAGCAGCATTTACCGCTGCATTGAAAAAAGTAAAAGTATCCGTTTCATTCAGCGAAAGAATGGATGAGACAACTGAACACTGCCAATTCATTGCTCCTTCTAATCATTATTTAGAAAGTTGGGGTGACGCTGCTCCGAAAGCAGGTGTAGTAAGTTTTATTCAGCCTACTATTTATCCTCTTTTCAAAACAAGAGCCTATCAAACTTCATTGTTAAAATGGAGTGGTCGTGATACGAGTTACGAAGAATATTTCAAACAATATTGGATTGGACAATTAGGTTCAGAGTCTACATTCAATACTGTATTACAAGACGGAATTCAAGACAGCGCATTGCCAGCAGCCGCTGGTTCTTATTCTAGTGCATCATTAGCTGCAGCTGCACAAGCAATCACCACAGCACCTGCAGTAACAGGTACGGAGTTAGTGCTTTATCAAAAAGCTTCTATCGGTACCGGAACAGGAGCCACCAACCCTTGGTTACAAGAATTGCCTGATGGAGTAACTAAAGCAAGCTGGGGCAACTATGCATTGGTTAGCCTATCAATGGCAAAAGAATTAGTGGGCATCGATTTAATGAATGGAACAGAAAAAGAGATTAACAATTACGAGTTCTATCCGCAAAAACCCGTGATAAAAATCACGATGGGTGGTCAGGAAATTGAACTTCCTGTTTTGGCTATTCCGGGGATGCAATCCAACACCATTGCCATTGCATTAGGATATGGACGTAGTGAAAAACTCGGCCGTACATCTGCAGGGGTGGGACAGAATGCTTATGTATTTACTGCTAACACCGGAAATGGAGTTAGCTATCAAACTACTGTAACGGTTGCTAATACGGGTCGTAAAGAAAAAGTAGCACAATCACAAATTCATAACTCATACGAAGACCGCGTTGAAGTAGTTCGTGAAACGACACTCGCTACTTTATTGAAACATCCAAATGTTATTCCTGATTATCGTAATCATCTAGAAGAAACATTTGGTAAAAGTAAAGATGGATTAACAACAGATTTCCGCAAAGAAGGTACGCTCTATCCCATGCATGATCAGCCCGGCATTAAGTGGGGTATGAACATTGACATGAACGCATGTTATGGATGTGGTGCTTGTGTAGTGGCCTGTCATGCTGAAAATAACGTGCCGGTTGTTGGTAAGAGTGAAGTGTTACGTTACCATGATATGCATTGGTTGCGTATTGATCGCTACTTTGTAAGTGATGAAAATAATCCTGATGAATTAAAAGGTGTGGTATTCCAACCCATGATGTGTCAGCATTGTGACAATGCACCTTGTGAAAACGTTTGTCCAGTTGCCGCTACTAACCATAGTTCTGAAGGCATCAACCAAATGACGTATAACCGTTGTATTGGTACGCGTTATTGCGCCAACAACTGTCCTTTCAAAGTGCGTCGCTTTAACTGGGCGGATTATACGGGCGCTGACAGCTTCCCGAATAACCGCGATCAACAAACAGTGGGAAAATTAGACCCCGTTGTAGAACAGATGAATGATGATTTAACCCGTATGGTGTTGAATCCGGATGTAACGGTGCGTTCTCGTGGTGTCATTGAAAAATGTTCATTCTGTTTCCAACGTTTGCAAGCAGCGAAGCTAGAAGCAAAGAAAGCAGATCGTCCGCTACAGGATGGAGAAGCCAAAACTGCTTGTCAAACCGCATGTGCGTCTAACGCAATTGTATTCGGAAATGTGCATGATCCAAATAGCGCCATCACAGCGGTGCGTGCAAACAATACCAGCCGTAGCTACTATGTGTTGGAGCAATTACACGTATTACCAAATGTTAGCTATTTGGCAAAAGTGCGTAACACTGACGAGGTAATGGAAGTAGAAGAGCATCATGCAGCACCTGCTGAAAATGGCGCAGCTACTGAACATGAAACAGCAAAACCAGAAGCGACTCATCATTAATTGTAAGAATCAACTCTATCAAACACTACTATGTCACTACTCAGATACGAATCACAGGTAAGGGCTCCATTGGTTGATGGGACCAAAGATTATCACCAGGTAACAGAAGACATTTGTCGCCCGGTTGAAGGAAAGCCATCCCGCTTATGGTGGAT
>CAYFLE010000040.1:8713-11016 GCA_964343645.1 uncultured Chitinophaga sp.
GAAGTGACCTATGGTACGGGTCAATGGAATTTGAACCGTACGATCGGATGGGGTTGGGATATCACCAACTTCGTTTGGTGGGTAGGTATCGGTCACGCAGGTACACTGATTTCTGCGATTCTTTTATTGTTCCGTCAAGGATGGCGCACAGGGGTGAATCGTGCAGCAGAAGCGATGACCATTTTTGCGGTAATGTGCGCAGGACAATTTCCAATTTGGCACATGGGTCGCGTTTGGAATGCATTTTTTGTACTTCCTTATCCTAACTCACGTGGACCATTGTGGGTTAACTTCAATTCACCTTTGTTGTGGGACGTATTTGCGATCTCTACTTATTTTACTGTTTCACTATTATTCTGGTATTCTGGGTTGATTCCAGATCTAGCTACTTTGCGTGATCGTGCGAAATTAAAATGGAGAAAAACATTTTATGGTGTAGCCGCTTTTGGTTGGACGGGTTCTACGAAGCATTGGCAACGTCATGAAGCATTATCATTGGTGTTGGCGGGTTTAAGTACACCGTTAGTACTTTCAGTGCATACGATTGTATCCTTTGACTTCGCAACTTCAGTAGTTCCTGGATGGCATACTACCATCTTCCCACCTTACTTTGTGGCGGGTGCGATCTTTTCAGGATTTGCGATGGTGCAAACATTATTGGTAGTAACGCGTAAAGTATTAGCATTAGAAGATTACATCACCATTGAACACGTAGATGTAATGAATAAAGTAATCGTACTAACTGGTTCTATTGTGGGAATCGCTTATTTGACCGAGTTGTTTATGGCTTGGTATAGTGCGGTAGATTACGAATGGTTTGCCTTCAAAGAAAACCGTTTGAATCTGAACAGCCCTTATGGTTGGAGTTACTGGATCATGATGGGATGTAACGTATTGTCTCCCCAAATTTTCTGGTTCCGCAAAATGCGTCGCAACCTGTTTGTTACTTTCTTCATGTCAATCCTGGTAAATATTGGTATGTGGTTTGAGCGTTTTGTAATCATTGTTACCTCTATTTATCGCGACTATCTTCCTTCTTCTTGGAGTACGTATTATTCGCCTACTATTTGGGAGGTTGGATTTTACATGGGAACCTTTGGTTTATTCTTTACTTGCTATTTCTTGTTCTCTAAATATTTCCCCGTTATTGCTATTGCGGAAATCAAACACATTCTGAAGCGTAGTGGTGAAAATTTCAAAGGAAAAATGAATAAGGAAGAGGAAGACACCGTGACACAGTTTGGAGAACATCATTTACACGATCATCATTAATCAAATCGCAATTAAGAATATATGGCGAAAAAGAAATTCATAGTTGGCAACTTTACCGATGAAGCGGTATTGTTTCCTGCCGTCAAAAAAGTTCGTCGTGCTGGTTATAAGTTGCACGATGTATTTACTCCTTTTCCAATTCATGGATTAGATCAGGAGATGGGGCTTCGTGATACCAGTTTGCACACCGCTGGTTTTATCTATGGTATTACGGGTACTTCCACTGCTGTGGGATTTATTACGTGGGCGTTGACGATTGACTGGGCGATCAACTTTGGCGGTAAACCCTACTTTGCTTTGCCTGCGTGGATTCCAGTCACATTCGAGTTGACGGTATTATTTGCTGCAGTTGGAATGGTACTGACTTTTTGTTGGCTTTGTCAGCTGGCTCCGTTTGTAAAGAAAGACCATTTCAATCCTCGTTCTACCGATGACACTTTTGTGATGGCGATTGAATGTACTTCGTCTACAAATGAGGCAGAAGCTGTTCAGTTTTTACAAGCAGCCGGTGCAACGGATGTAAAAGTGGAGACCAAAGAAACAGGTTGGTGGTTAGGCAACTATGCCAATGATAAAATGCGTTTTGAGAAATAACGATTTGAAACAATAAACCGAAAAGGTGATGAAAAAATTAGCACTGCTTACAGGAACCATCGCAATGGCTTTTGCTATTGTAGGTTGTAATCAGGTTAGACGCGAAACCGGACGAGTATACATGCCAGACATGTCTTACAGTCGTGCGTATGAAACCTATGCTTCTACTGAAGCATTGACCAAAGCGGGCGTTCATTATAATGCTCGTCCAGTAGAGGGTACGGTAGCGCGTGGTGCAATGGCTCCCTATCCATTCAAAAATGATTCAATTGGATATGCTCGTTCTGCAGAAGTAAAAAATCCATTGGATCCAACAACCGTTAATTTAAAAGAGGCTGAACGTTTATATCTTATCAATTGTGGTATTTGCCATGGTCCAAAATTGGACGGTAACGGTCCGTTGTGGAAAGGAGGAGATGGACCTTATCCAGCTGCTC
>CAYFLE010000040.1:11026-11354 GCA_964343645.1 uncultured Chitinophaga sp.
TTAAATAATCGAAATTCTTGCAATTAAAAATAGCATGATGTCAATCCGTTCTACATTCACCGCCCCCAAAAATTATAACACCATCGCGTGGACATTCATGGCGATTGGGTTGCTTTCTATTATTGGTCTTTGGGTGACCAGCGGTTCGCGCACTGATCCAAAAGAACAAGCGCGTTTTTGGGCTTCCTTGTTACAAAACAGCGTATTCTTTTTGTTGATTGTAAATGCTTCCATGTTTTTCTTTTGCATCACTACACTTGCTTGGGGTGGATGGCAAATGTCTTTCCGTCGTGTCCCCGAAGCTATTTCAGCAGTAGTTCCGGTATTG
>CAYFLE010000041.1:0-7553 GCA_964343645.1 uncultured Chitinophaga sp.
CTTGCTAACACCCAATATTTCGTAATAATCTCTTTTGCTCATAATTTATTTACCGACCACCACTTTTGGATGACGAATTACTTTTTCATTCAATAAATAGCCTTTCACTACTTCATCAATGATTTTCCCTTTCAACTCATCGGTGGGAGCGGGAATTTCTGTCACCGCTTCATGCAGGTCGGCATCAAATGGTTGATGAATTACTTCCATTGCTTTCACTCCACGGTTTTGTAGCTTGTTGCGAAGTTTGCCAAATACCAGTTTTACCCCTTCCCATTCAGAGCCATTGGCCTGTGCAGATTTTTCCAAGGTTTGTTGGGCACGCTCACTATCATCAAGCACTTCTAGTAAATCCATGATGATATCTTTTCCCGCTGTTTGCATGAGCTCAATGCGCTCTTTGGCATTGCGGCGTTTAAAATTGTCAAATTCAGCCACCGCACGGATATACTTGTCTTTAAAAGATTCCAGTTCTGCCTGTAACTTTTCCAGTTGGGTTTCCTCAGACAGTTTTTCATCCAAATGACTGGTTCCTGCCACGCTTTCATCGGTGTTCAGGTCCATTTCGTTGTTCTTGTTTTCTTGAGCTTCCATAGTCAGGTCCAAATTGGTTGCAAAGGTAAGATTGACAATTTTATTGCCAAGGGGAAAGGAGGCCTCACTTTGAGGTTTTAGGGGACAAAATGACCCAGGTTGCGCTGTCAAAGCGCCTTTCTGTCTGTTTTGAAAGGTTATCTTCGTCCTTCCATGGAACAAGTTATTTTAAAAAGAAAAATTGCTCCCCGGGTACTCAATGGTCACCCCTGGGTTTTTTCCAACGAAATTGAAAAAATAGAGGGGGAACCCGCTCCAGCTGCGATTGTGGACGTGTTGACCCATGATAAAAAATTTGTGGGTAGAGGGTATTTTAATTCCAAATCACAAATACCCGTTCGAATTCTTACGCGCAAACGAGAGGAAGGGATTGATGCCTCCTTTTTTCTTCAAAAAATTAAAACTTGTTGGGCGTATCGACAGCGCACCGGATATACTGAAAATTGCCGATTAGTATTTGGCGAGGCAGACGGACTTCCTCAATTGATCATTGATAAATTCAACGATTACTTTGTGATACAAACATTAGCGCTCGGCATTGATCGTTGGAAGCCAGAACTAGTAGCTGCATTGGAAGAAGTGTTTCATCCCAAAGGTATCTATGAGCGCAATGATGTTCCCGTGCGAGAGTTAGAAGGACTGCCTCAACAAAAAGGATTTTTATCTGCGCCATTTGAAACGAAGATTATTATTGTAGAAAATGGATTGCAATTTCACGTAGACCTCGCAAATGGACAAAAGACCGGCTATTTTTTGGATCAACAAGACAATCGCAGAGCCATTCAACATATTGTCAAAGATGCTACTGTATTGGGGGCATTTACTTATACAGGCACTTTTGAAATTCATGCTGCACATTATGGTGCAAAGTCGGTATTGGGGTTAGATATTTCAAAACTAGCTGTAGAGCAAGCCAATGAAAATGCTCGATTAAATGGGTTGCAAGATCGTTGTCGTTTTGAAGAAGCTAATGCTTTTGATGTTTTGAAACAGTGGGTGAAAGAAGGGAAGCAATATGATGTAGTGATGTTAGATCCGCCGGCATTCACAAAAAGTCGGGCTACTATTCAAAAAGCAATTACGGGGTATAAAGAAATTAATTTGCGGGGAATGAAATTGGTAAAGCCAGGTGGTTTTCTTGTTACTTCCTCCTGCACCAATTTGGTCAATCCTGAATTATTTTTAGAAATTATTGCGATGGCTGCAAAAGACGCCAGAAGAAAAATTAGACAGGTCTGTTTTCAAACGCAATCATCCGATCATCCGGTTATTTGGGAAATGGAAAATACGCAGTACTTGAAGTTCTTGATTGTACAGGTGTTGTAAGAGAAATTATTTCGTAACCTGGAACTTGCCTGATTCAATGATTATCCCAGCAGGGTCAACCAAGTGGTACACATAAATACCACGAGAAAACTCATTCAGGGATAGTGTTAATTTATCTAGAGAGATACGGGTGTCGATCATTTTTTTGCCGAGTATCCCGTTATAGATCTGTAGCGTTAATCCTTTGCGAATAGTGGATTTACTTTCGAACGTAATATAACTAGTTGCTGGGTTGGGATAAAGCTTCATCATTTTTTCTGTGGGATCAATGGATGTCGATGGCGCTTGTTGTGCACCTGCTGACATTCCCATTCCCAGGAACAGAAGAATTATGAAACTCATCTTTTTCATTGATTCAAATATAATTCATTCTGTAAAAAAAGTCCATAATAAAATGCAAAAGCCTCAGAACCAGTGACTCTGAGGCTTGCTTACAGGGTAGTTTACTAGGCTAACTCTTGAAGTTTTGCATTAATTAGTTCGAAATTGGGTACTTCTCCGGGGTTTTCTAAAACTTCTGCGTATTGAACCGTTCCATTTTTGTCAATCAAAAAAGCAGAACGCTTGGAAACGCCCTTCATGTCTAAAATCCAATCCTGGTAAATAGAGCCATACAGGGTTGAAACTGTTTTATTAAAATCACTCAATAAAGGAAAGTTCAATTGTTGTTCTTCTTTGAATTTTCCTAAGGTGAATACAGAGTCTACCGAAATACCCAATACTTTGGCGTTAGCGCCGTTGTATAGTGCAATATTGTCTCGCACCGAACAAAGTTCTTTGGTGCAAACTCCTGTAAAGGACTGAGGGAAAAATAACAGTAACACATTCTGTCCCTTCAACGAGGAAAGTTGTAGGGGGTTTTTTTCTGAATCAAAAAGTGTAAAGTCAGGAGCGGATTGTCCAAGTTGAATACTCATGGTTGTTAGTTTATTTTTAATCGGTTTTTAATAAGACAATTGAATATGAAAAAAGTTGTCGCAAAGATGAACAAAATGAGCGTAATTTGAATGCACTGAAAAAAGGAAAGATGAAAGTTGGGACTATAACACAATTCTTGGAAAAATGGGCACCCTTATCATTGCAGGAAAGCTATGATAATGCAGGGTTACTAGTAGGACAAGCCGATTGGGAATGTACGGGCGTGCTTTGTTGTTTGGATGTAACCGAAGCGGTGTTGGCAGAAGCGAAAAGCAAAAATTGCAATTTGATTGTGGCGCATCACCCCGTGATTTTTGGCGGACTGAAACGGATTACTGCATCTAGCGCCACCGAACGATTAGTTGCCACAGCCATTAAAAATGATCTGGCTATTTATGCTATTCACACCAACTTGGATAATATTTTAGATGGGGTCAATGGTAAAATTGCCACGCTACTAGGACTGAAAAACTGTCGTGTGCTTCTTCCTCAAGCACATTCCTTAAAAAAACTTGTTACCTATGTTCCAGTGACCAGTCTTCAAAAAGTACAAAATGCATTGTTTGAAGCAGGGGCGGGGCAAGTGGGAAAGTATAGCGAATGCAGTTTTTCCAGTGTGGGCGAGGGAACATTTAAAGGTGGTCTCGACACTAACCCTTATGTGGGACAACCGGGTATTCGGCATACTGAAACCGAGTCTAGGTTGGAAGTGATTTTGCAATCTTCCAGCCTGTCCGAGGTACTACGAGCCCTCCGCGCGTCTCACCCTTACGAGGAAATTGCTTATGATCTGTTGAGTCTTGATAACCCCAACAACCAAGTGGGGGCTGGGTTAGTGGGAGAACTGAAACAGCCCGTTGAGGAAAGCGTTTTCTTGAAAAAATTATCGGTCCTGTTCAAGGTTCCATTGGTTCGACATACCTCGCTAATTGGGAAGCCCATTCAGCAGGTAGCGGTTTGCGGAGGCGCAGGTCAATTCCTAATCAAAAATGCCTTAAAGGCTGGGGCACAAGTGTTTATAACAGCCGACTTGAAGTATCATGACTTCTTTTTGGCTGACGGTAAGCTTCTTTTGGCGGATGTGGGTCACTTTGAAAGTGAGCAGTTTACGATTGACCTTCTCCAGGAGCGAATAGCCGAAAAATTCCCTACCTTTGCCGTCCTCAAAACAAGCGTTTCCACCAATCCGGTTAACTATCTATGGCACAAGTAAAAGATTTCTCGATCCAGGAAAAGATGGTCTCTCTGGTGACCCTTCAACAAATTGATAGCAAGCTAGATGAGATCAAAATTCTGAAAGGTGAACTTCCAATGGAAGTGGCTGATCTGGAAGATGAGATTACAGGTTTGCATGCCCGCAAAACTCGTATCGAAGAAGAGGTCAATGGCGTCACTGAATTCATTGAGCAGCGCAAGCTTGCTATTAAGGACGCGGAAGCCTTGATCAAAAAGTACGAAAAGCAAAGTGAGAACGTAAAGAATAACCGTGAGTACGAGGCCGTCAATAAAGAAATTGAAATGCAGCAGCTGGATATCAAACTAGCGGAGAAGCATATCAAGGACGCAACGGATGAAATTGCAGAGAAGGCCGTATTACTAGAGAAAGCAAAAAAGAATATTGCCGCAAAAGAAGGTGTTTTAGCAAGTAAAAAAGAAGAATTAGAAAAGATTATTGCTGCAAACGAAAAAGAAGAAAAGCACTACAATAAGCAAGCGGCAGAAGCAAAGCAACAGGTCGATCCTCGTTTGTTAGCTAGCTATGAAAAAATCCGCAATAGTTACCGTAATGGATTGGCGGTGGTGCCAGTTGAAAGAGATGCTTGTGGTGGTTGTTTCAATGCAATCCCTCCTCAAAAGCAAAGTGAAATTCGCCAGCACAAAAAAATCATGATTTGTGAAAACTGCGGACGTATTTTGGTGGATGAAGAATTAAATGCCAAGGTAGAGATCTAATCGATTTCCCCCCACATAACTAGTCCCGTTCCTTTGGAACGGGATTTTTTTTGGAATTCTCTCGGCTGGCAGGGGGAAATCACTTTGTGACTCTCTTAATTCGCGCTAATTTGTGCGCATGTTGAAAAGGCTTTTGATCCAGAATTATGCCATCATTGATGAAGTGGAAATTAATTGGCAATCGGGTTTCAATGCAATCACGGGTGAAACCGGTGCGGGTAAATCTATATTGATGGGCGCACTGGGCCTTATACTGGGAGAACGCGCTGATTCTACGGTCCTAAGTCAAAAAGAAAAGAAGTTGGTAGTGGAAGGTGTTTTTGATGCAGGATTGGATTTACGCGTGCGACAATTTTTGGAAACAGAGGAATTAGAGCTAGAACATGAGTTGGTGGTGCGTCGTGAAATAAATCCGCAGGGAAAATCCAGAGCTTTTATCAATGATACACCTGTTAATCTGTCTCAGCTACAAACCCTCTCTTCTTTATTAGTCGACTTACATCAGCAATTTGATACTCTTCAATTAGGACAAGAAGATTTTCAACGAGAGGTGTTAGATGCCTTAGCTGAACAGGTTCAATTGGTTGAAACTTATTCGGGCTGTTATGTAAAATGGGTGCAGGCAAAAACGATTTTGCAGGACTACCAACAACAAAAAGCAAACCTAGACGCGCAAGCGGAGTACAATCGATTCCAATGGGAGGAACTAGAAGCCGCCTCTTTTCGCGCCCATGAAGTGGAAGAATTAGAAGCAGAATTAAAACTTTTGACACATGCCGAGGATGTGCAACAAACGTTTTCAAAAATTGCTCAATTTTTAACAGAAGGGGAAGAACCAGCGCTTGCACAATTAAAATCTTTTTTACAAGAGCTGGGGGGCTTTCGTGCCATGCATGAGTCCTTTCCCCAGTTGGAGGATCGACTTCGTTCCTCCTATGTAGAATTACAAGATCTCTCTCGGGAGTTTGACAAACTCGCTTCTACTTTTGGCGGGGATCCCAAACGATTAGAGTGGGTTTCTGAGCGTCTTTCGTTAATCTATAAGCTTTGTAAAAAGCATCAGGTTTCCACCACGCAGGAGTTGATCGCCATTCAAGAATCACTGTCTGCTCAATTGAAACAGTTTTTGAATATGGATCAGCTGATTGTGCAACAACAAAAAGAAGTTGCTGCATTGGAAAAAGAAGCCACTCAATTAGCAGATAAAATTTCTATGGGACGTCAAAAACAAATGGCGCCCTTGGAAAAAAAGATTCACACTTTATTGCAACGCGTAGGAATGCCTGCTGCACGAATCAAAGTTGAATTGACGCCTCAGTCACTGAGCCCAACCGGAAAAGATGCTATTGAGTTTTTATTTGATGCCAACAATAGCGGTCACTATCATCCTTTGCGTAAAGTAGCAAGTGGGGGAGAGCTTAGCCGGTTAATGTTATGTATCAAATCAACCGTAGCTGATTCGATGAAATTTGCGACACAGATTTTTGACGAAATTGATACGGGAATTGCTGGTGAAGCAGCTAGGCAGGTTGGATTATTGTTGAAAGAATTGTCTGCTACTAGACAGGTAATCTGTATTACCCATCAGCCACAAATAGCTGGCAAAGCACAAACCCATTTTTTTGTTTACAAGGAAAAGGGTACCGGGAAAAATAGTGCTACGCATACTTCTATTCGTGCCTTAATGCCGGATGAGCGGGTACAGGCTATTGCTCAAATGATTGGAGGTGAAAATCCCACTCCGGCCGCATTGGCTAACGCCCGTGAGCTTTTATCCTAATTGTGGATAACCTGTCATTTTGAGTGAAGAATTAGTGCAGAAAGAAAAATTTTTTCCATTTTCTTTTTGGGGTTTATTTCGCTGTTCAGCACCTGAATTTCAAAATCACTTTTGCTATGGAATTATCAAATGTAAATAAGGACCGTCAGCGTAAACGGAAGTCCGCAGTGGAGTTAGGCACAATGGTATACGGCAAAGTGCCACCCCAAGCAAAAGAACTCGAAGAGGCTGTGTTGGGCGCTATCATGTTAGAGCGGGGAGCATTTGACATTGTAGTAGAAATTCTCAAACCCGTATGTTTTTATGTAGAGGCACACCAACGCATTTTTGCTTCCATGCAATCACTGGCGAATAAAAGCCAGCCTATCGATATCCTAACAGTTGCTGAGGAACTTCGTACCAGGGAAGAATTGGACCTAGTGGGAGGGGCTTATTATCTCACGCGGTTGACCAACGCCGTGGTTTCCTCTGCTAATATTGAAGCGCATGCGCGCATCATCTTACAAAAATATATTCAACGCGAATTAATTCGCGTTAGTGGAGAAATCATCAATGATGCATTTGAAGATGCAACCGATGTGTTTGATTTATTAGATGACGCAGAGAGTAAGTTATATGAAATCACCAATAATAATCTGCGTAAGAATTTTGAAACCATCGATTCTGTTTTAGTTAATACGATTAAACGGATTGAAGATCTCAGAAATAAAAACGAAGACTTGACTGGGGTGACCAGTGGCTTTCCTTCCTTGGACCGTGTGACCTATGGTTGGCAAAAAACTGACTTGATAATTTTGGCTGCACGTCCTGCTGTGGGTAAAACGGCATTTGCATTGAACTTGGCGCGTAATGCGGCGATGCTCCCCGGTAAACCAACCCCGGTTGCTTTCTTTTCATTGGAAATGAGTGCGAGTCAATTGGTACAACGTATTTTGGCTGGAGAAAGTGAGATTTGGTTAGAAAAAATTAGTCGAGGTAAAAT
>CAYFLE010000041.1:7563-11302 GCA_964343645.1 uncultured Chitinophaga sp.
ATGTCGTCGCTTAAAAAACAAGCATGACATAGGGATGGTTATAGTCGACTATTTACAATTGATGAGTGGAACCGGTGATGGTCGTAACAGTAATCGTGAACAAGAGATCAGTAATATTTCCCGCAACTTAAAAGCATTAGCTAAAGAATTAGGCATTCCAATTATCGCCTTATCGCAATTGAGTCGTGCCGTTGAAACTCGAGGAGCGGGTAAAGATGGAACCAAGATGCCTCAATTAAGTGACCTCCGTGAATCGGGTGCCATTGAACAAGATGCGGACATGGTTATGTTTTTGTATCGTCCCGAATACTATGATATTACTTCCAATGAAATGGGAGAAAATAACCGAGGGGAAACGCACGTACGTATTGCCAAGCATCGAAATGGATCGCTTGAAAATATCAAGTTGCGTGCGCTACTTAATATTCAAAAATTTGTGGAAGACGGTGGGGGTATGGGCGTAAATGGATTACCGGGTAATTGGAAACCCGTACGTGATGAAGATGGTGACGGCGGGGCGCGTGTATTTGTACAAACGGGCAGCCGCATGAATGAGTTGGAGAACGACATTGATGATCTACCTATTTAATGATGTCACATCCATTGTTTTTTGTCCCTGACGCATTGACGGATAAAACCGTTATTCAGCTTAACGAAGAAAATAGCAAACATGCTATACAGGTGCTTCGTTTAAAACAAGGAGACTTTATTGAATTAACCGATGGAAAAGGTCATTGGGCAAAAGCTGTCATTACACAGGAGCACCGCAAGCAATGTCAAGTACAAGTCCAGGATCTTCAATTACTTCCTCGTGCACCTCGACAAATAACGCTCGCTATTTCCCTTTTAAAAAATAGAAATCGATTTGAGTGGTTGTTGGAAAAAGTTACGGAGTTAGGGGTCGCTCGGATTATTCCATTATTGTGTGAGCGAACTGAAAAAGAGTCAGCAAGAGTAGAGCGAATGCAAGCTATTTTGCAAAGTGCCCTCTTGCAAAGTAAGCAAGTGTGGTTGCCGGAGTTGACAGCACCACAGTCATTCTCTTCTATTCAAAACTGGAAATTAAAGGAGGGCGATGCCTTTATTGCTACCTGCGATTCAATACCCAAACAATCGCTTGCTTCATTGGCCCATACTAGTCAAAAAAACACACTGATTTGTATTGGGCCGGAGGGTGATTTTACAGAACAAGAAGTTGTACTCGCAATGACTAATGGATTTAAATCTGTTAGTTTAGGAACCACTCGCTTACGAACAGAAACAGCAGGGGTGGTAGCTGTCTCATTACTAGCCTGTCACTAATTTTTCTGGCTCCACAATTTTTTTCGCGATACCGGGACCTTCATAAATAAACCCGGTCCATACTTGTACCAGGGAGGCCCCTGCATTAAATTTTTCCTGTGCGTCAGCCGCATTAAAAATACCACCCGACGCAATGAGTGGAATTTTACCTGCAGACTTTTGATGGATGTACTGAAGTAGGGTTGTGTTTTTTTCTTTCAGTGGAGCGCCGCTTAGACCGCCTGCTCCCATTCTGCTCACCGTATTTTCCTCGGTTTTTAATCCTTGTCTGCTAATGGTGGTATTGCTTACTACCAAGCCGTCTAGTCCAATGGCTATTACTAATTCGATTACCTCATCTACCTGTTCATTTGTTAAATCCGGCGCTATTTTTAAAAAGATAGGTCGTGGATTTGTTTTTTGATTATTCTTTTCCTGGAGCAGCGTCAAAATTTTATGTAAAAAGTTTTTATCCTGTAATGCACGCAACCCCGGCGTGTTGGGGGAGCTTACATTCACCACAAAGTAATCTACCCATGGGTGTAAACGTTCAAAACAAAATTCATAATCCTTCCATGCTTCTTCGTTAGGAGTGGTTTTGTTTTTACCTATGTTGCCACCAATGATTAAAGCAGGTGTTCCATCTACACGCGGCTGAATTTCCTCTCTCCATTGTTTGAGTCTACGCGCAATGGTTACCACACCATCATTGTTAAAACCCATTCGATTGATCAATGCTTGGTCTTGTGGTAATCGAAAAAGTCGTGGTCGTTCATTTCCTCGTTGTGGTTGTGGGGTTACGGTGCCAATTTCTACATGGCCAAATCCTAAGCAACTGAGTTCGCGCAGATGCAACGCATTTTTATCAAAACCAGCCGCTAGACCTACTTTATTTTTAAATGACAACCCGGCGATGGTCACTGGAGTGGCCGTGGGCGCCTCAAATAATTTTCGAAGTAATCTACGTGTGAGCGGTGTGCTGCACACGATCTGTAATAAAAAGAGAGATAGCTGATGCGCCTCTTCAGGCGGTAATAAAAAAAGTAATTTTCGGATCAGTTTGTACATGCGCGAGCAAATATAATTCAAGAATGGCAGGGGCTAAACTGTTTGCAGAGATCAAGTAAGGGTGTAAATTTGAATACCAGAAGGTTGCATAAACAACTATCTGCATTAGCTATGCAAGAAGCCTATATCGTAGCCGGTTTTCGTACGGCCGTTACCAAAGCAAAAAAGGGTGGATTTCGATTTACTCGTCCCGATGATTTAGCGATTGAAGTCATCAAAGGGCTTGTCAAAACTGTTCCAGCCTTAGATCCTACGCGTGTGGATGATGTCATTGTAGGGAATGCAGTACCAGAGGCGGAACAAGGTTTGCAAGTAGGAAGAATTATTGCGGCACGCGCATTAGGAATCGAAGTGCCGGGTATTACGATCAATCGGTATTGTGCATCCGGGCTAGAGGCCATTGCAATGGCAACAGCAAAAATCAGAGCAGGATTGGCGGAGTGTATTGTAGCAGGAGGAGTCGAAAGTATGAGTATGGTGCCTGCTGCTGGTTGGAAAACGGCTCCAGCTTATTCTATTGCTAATGATGAACCGGATTATTATTTGAATATGGGGCTTACTGCCGAAGCGGTGGCAAAGGAATTTAACGTGAGCCGACAACAACAAGATGAGTTTTCTTATCAGTCTCACCAAAAAGCAATTCGCGCGATTGAAAATGGATATTTTAAATCAGGTATTTTGCCAATACCTGTTGAAGAAATTTATCTCGATGAAAAAAATAAGCGACAAAAAAGATCTTTTGTGGTAGACACCGATGAAGGACCTCGTGCGGATACTTCTATTGATGCGCTGGCTAAATTAAAACCTGCTTTTGCTGCAAAAGGTGTTATCACGGCAGGTAATTCTTCCCAAACCTCCGATGGTGCAGCTTTTGTTTTAGTGATGAGCGAATCCATGATGAAACAATTGAATGTGCAACCAATTGGGAGATTAGTTTCGTCTGCTGTGGCGGGTGTTCATCCGCGCATCATGGGAATTGGGCCTGTGGCTGCTATTCCCAAAGCACTCAAAATGGCTGGATTGAATTTAAATGCCATTGATTTAATTGAGTTAAACGAAGCCTTTGCTTCACAAGCAGTGGCCGTAATAAAGGAGGCTGGATTGGACCCTGAAAAAGTAAATATCAATGGCGGTGCTATCGCATTAGGTCATCCATTAGGATGCACGGGTTGTAAATTAACTATTCAAAATCTCCATGATTTACAACGACTTAACAAGAAATATGGAATGATTACTGCTTGTGTGGGAGGGGGACAAGGAATAGCGGGAATTCTAGAAAAAATCTGAGACTTTTCTCTTGAATAAGTATTTTTTTCTAACTTTCTGCAATGGACCGCAGAGGTTTTATACGTGAATTTGCACCTGCTACTTATTATCGCACTCAATCTGG
>CAYFLE010000042.1:0-10772 GCA_964343645.1 uncultured Chitinophaga sp.
GAAGTTGTGGGGCAATTTCCTTTAATTCTGATTTTATCGTTTCTTTTTCGCTCATGTTCAGGTATAAGACAAGTTATTGAATAGTCGGTTTAATGATTGAGTAAATAGGCTTCAATTTTTTTTGCCGCATGATGGTAGCTGGCTTTTAGGGCTCCCTCGCTGGTTCCCAACACTTTGCTCATTTCCTCGTAGGGCATTTCATCATAATAACGAAGGTTGAAAACAAGCCGTTGTTTTTCAGGCAACTGCTGAATAGCTACCTGCAGTTTCCATTCCAGTTTTTGTGCATCAAAATGCTCATCGCCTTTTATTCGTTCGGCCAACCCGTCCTCTTGCTCTATGGAATGTGCCAAGGGTTTTCTTTTTTGTTGGTCTAAAAAACTCAGGCACTCATTGGTGGCAATTCTATATAACCAAGTGTACAATTGACTGTCTTCTCTAAATTTTTCTAACCCGTTCCATACTTTGATGAAAATATTTTGCACTACATCATTTGCATCTTCGTGCGTGACCACCATTCTCCGAACATGCCAATAAATTCGTTCTTGATATTTTTTGACTAATACCGTAAACGCCGCCTCTTTGGTAATGGGCTGACGAAATTGAAAAATGAGTTCCTGGTCTGTAAGGTGGGTCATGTACCGGTTAATCGGTTAGACCTTGAAGATACGATCAAGTTTAACCCTTTCGTTGTATCGCTTTTTCAGCTGCGGCAACAATATCTGGAACATCTAGCCCATACTTTTTCAAAAGTTGAGCGGGCGTTCCACTTTCGCCAAATGTATCCTTGGTTCCTACGTACTCAATGGGAACGGGACAATGTTTTGCCGCTACTTGTGCAATAGAATCTCCCAACCCGCCAATTACATTGTGCTCTTCGGCAGTTACGGCACAACGTGTTTTCTTCAGTGAGGCAATCACGGCTGCTTCATCCAACGGTTTGATGGTATGAATATTGATAACTTCTACACTCAATCCTTTTTCTTCTAATTGAATGCCGGCTTGAATGGCATTCCATACTAAGTGACCACAAGCAAAAATGCTGACATCAGTTCCTTGTGAAAAATGTTGTGCTTTTCCTATTTCAAAAGGAAGAGTGGATGTGAAAATCGGCCAAGCTGGACGACCAAATCGTAAATAAACAGGTCCAATATGATTGGCAATCGATTCGGTAGCTGCTTTTGTTTGTGCATAATCACAAGGTACTACTACTGTCATGCCTGGGAGCATTTTCATTAACCCGATGTCTTCCAAAATTTGATGGGTAGCTCCATCCTCGCCTAAAGTAAGACCCGCATGTGAAGCACAAATCTTTACATTTTTTTCACTGTAGGCCACACTTTGACGAATTTGATCATACACTCGGCCAGTCGAGAAGTTGGCAAACGTGGTAGTGAAAGGAATTTTACCACCAATCGTGAGACCAGCTGCCACTCCAATCATATTAGCTTCGGCAATCCCGCACTGAATAAAACGATCGGGAAATTCTTTCATGAATTGATTGAGCTTCAGTGAGCCAGCTAGGTCGGCTGTGAGCGCTACAATATTTGGATTTTTACGAGCTGCTTCTACGATACCATCTCCGAAGCCGCTTCGGGTATCTTTATTTCCGGTGGATTGGATTGCTTTTAACATGGTGACAAAAGTAGGCGTTCAAATTGGAGTTATCAATTGAAAACAGTGTTTCCGGCTTTTAATTCTTGTTCCCATTTCCAGGCGGTAGACATAATGTCTTCCAAGGAATAATTTGCCTTCCAGCCTAACACTTTTTGGGCTCGGTCATTATTGGCGTAAATCGCAATTACGTCTCCCGCTCTGCGGGGTCCGATGGCATAATTGAGGGAAACGCCACTTGTTTTTTCAAATGCATGAATGGCTTCCAACACCGTGTTTCCGTTCCCAGTGCCTAGGTTAAATATTTCGCAGGATTTTTCATTTTTTTCCTGCTCTAGGAATTTTAGGGCTAACGTATGAGCATGGGCTAGGTCGCACACGTGAATATAATCCCGAATACAAGAGCCATCGCGAGTTGGATAATCGTTGCCATGCACCCATAGCTTTTCCAATTTACCAATAGCGGTTTGGGTAATAGCGGGAACCAAATTTTGCGGTTTTCCTAAGGGAAGTTCGCCTATCAAAGCACTCGGGTGGGCGCCTGCTGGATTGAAATATCTCAATAAAATATGCTCTGCAGCAGAATTTTTAGCATAGTCTTCAATAATCTGCTCACTGATTTGTTTGGTAGAACCGTAAGGAGACTCTGCTTTTTTGATTGGCGTATCTTCTGTAACTGGAATCGAATCTGGATTTCCATATACGGTGCAAGAAGAGGAGAATACAAAATGAGAGACGCCAAATTCGTCTACACATTTTAATAAGTTGATGAGTGAAATCAGATTATTTTCAAAATAGAGGAGTGGTTGCTCCACTGATTCGCCCACGGCTTTATAAGCAGCAAAATGAATAACTCCACTGATATCTGTGTGTTCTTCAAAAACAGCACAAGTGTCTTCGTAATTACAGAGATCAATTTTATAATGCTTGACTGTTTTGCCTGTGATTTTTTCAACTGCTTGTAGCACGCCCGCGTGTGATCGGGAATTATTATCGATACAAATAACTTCGTATCCATGTTCCAACAAGTCAACTAACGTGTGTGAACCAATATAGCCACAGCCACCCGTTACAACGATTTTCGCCATAGGATTAGTTACCCGGCAAAAATCTGTAATTCTTTAATTAGGTGCAAGAAAAGATTAGAAGAAACGAAGGATCCAGTAAACAAATCCAGCTAGTAATGCACTAATGGGAATGGTAAGTATCCAAGCCCAGATCAAATTAATGGTTACTCCCCATCGAACCGCCGATAGACGCTTGGTGGCACCTACTCCCATGATGGCTCCGGTGATAGTGTGGGTGGTGCTTACTGGTATTTTGAGGGCTTCCGTCAAGAATAATGTCAATGCACCCGCAGTTTCTGCCGCTACTCCTTCAAAGGGTGTCACTTTGGTGATACGCGTACCCATTGTTTTTACAATTTTCCATCCTCCACTCATCGTGCCTAGTCCAATAGCTGCATAACAAGCAATGGGGACCCAATTTGGCATTTCTTCAAAGGAACTGATTTGGCCCCCTGCAATCAAAGCAGCCGTAATAATTCCCATTACTTTTTGTGCATCATTTCCTCCATGACCAATACTAAATGCAGCAGAAGATACTAGCTGCAATTTTTTGAACCACAAATTGGAACGGTGTGCGTTGAGTGTGTTGAGGTAAAGCGCAAAAATGGACATGGTCATTAAGATCAATGCCAACAAAATCCATTTGAAATTTTTTGAGTAGAAAATTACTTGTACGTAATAATTTTTGTAATCTGTTTTTCCCGCTAATTTTTCTGCATCTATAATTAAGTTGGATTGCAGAAAATAAATAACGAACAATATAACTAGTATCGAAAAGATTTTGGATGTCCATCCTTTTCCAAACGAACTCAAAAACCAAAGCGACATAATAAAGGCCATAATCATACCTACCATTGGAGCTAGAATGATAAAGCTTGCCGTCTTTAATATTACCGCACTGTTTACGGCATCAAGTCCCGCTGCTGCAATTCCTGCACCAGCAAATCCTCCAATCAGTGTGTGAGAAGAAGAAGAAGGAATCCCAAACCACCAAGTAAACAAGTTCCAAGTAATGGCAGCAATTAATCCTGCAAAAATGACTTTCATCATATCACCACCATTAACGGCATCTGCATTAACTGTTTTTGCTACCGTGTTGGCTACTCCATGGTCCTTAAAAATAAAATACGCAACTGTATTAAAAATCGCCGCCCATAGCACTGCTTGAAAGGGTGTCAGTACTTTTGTTGATACAACCGTGGCAATAGAGTTGGCAGCATCATGAAAACCATTGATATAGTCGAATACGAGTGCCAGAACAATGATGGAAAGCAGGAAAGTAGTCATGAAACTTAAGCGTATTTAATAACGATTGATTCAATTACGTTGCTAGCATCCTCACATTTATCGGTAGCTAGCTCCATCACTTGATAAATTTCACGAATCTTGATCACTTCTTTGGCATCCGCTTCGGTGGCGAATAATCTTTCGATGCTCATATCAAAAACATCATCCGCTTGATTTTCTAGGCTATTGATCTTAATCATCGCTTCGGTGATCGCTTTGACATTTTTCATGTCACGCAATTGGGTAACAGCAATTTTTACCTGCTGACATCCTTGTTCAATAAGCTCGGCAAATTTTTGCATGCCCATGTCATTCGTATTCACACGGTAGAAATTCATCTTTTTTGCCGAGCCATAGATATAGTCCGCAATATCATCCAGTGAAGTAGCTAATGCATGGATATCTTCCCGATCAAACGGAGTAATGAAGTTTCTGCCTAGCTCTGTAAACAAATTGTGTGTCAGATCGTCATTTTGGTGCTCTAGATCTTCAATGACAGCAATCAAAGCGGCACGCTTGTCTATATCTGTTTCGGCAACAACTGCTTTTAATTGCGCACCCATTTTGCCAAGATTTTCTGCTACTTGTTCGAATAATTCAAAAAACACCGTGTTTTTTGGCATAAAAATTTTAAGAAAAGAGTTCATACCTGACATTATTAGATTTTTAATTGCTTTTGTCTCGCTAAAGTACTGCTTGTTATTGATGGCTTAAGCGGTGAAGAGGGAATTAATACTAATTTAATGTTGAATTAAAACGCTGACATTCAATTGAATGTGACACTACTTTTTGTTCCTTGAAAGATTTCGCTTAACAAAAAGATAATACTCGCTTCATATGTTCTTAACAGGGGTTTCATGATTACATAACATAGCAACTGGAATTTTGCACTCAAACTAAGTGCATATGAAAGGATGGAATTCAGTATTGTTTTTTTGTTTCTTTTTTGTTCCTGTTTTTGCCTTTTCTCAAAAACTATCTGGAAGAGTTTCTAATACCAAGAATGAATCTTTAGTAGGTGTTTCTGTAAAAATTGCGGGAACATTAAAAGGGACTACAACGGATGGAGATGGACGTTATACCTTGTATCTAGAGGCTGGAAAAAAATATTCATTAGAGGTTTCTGCAATTGGCTATGAGACTAAAATTATTTCAGAGGTTGAAGTTTCACCAACTGGTTTCAATGAGTTAAATATACTGTTGGAAGTACAGGCTAAGGTTGAAAAAGATGTTGTAGTTACTGCAAAAACTTCTACAGCTAGACGTGAGTCAGTTAATTCTATGATCTCATTTCAGCGAAATGCCAATACGCTTGCTTCGGTTGTGGCAGCTGAAACAATTCGTCGATCTCCTGATAGAAACACAGGAGAGGTTTTAAAACGTACCCCAGGAGCGAGTTTGCAAGAAGGAAAATTTATTATTGTAAGAGGACTTGCCGATCGATATAATCAAGCAATGATTAATGGAATTCTATTGACCAGCACTGAGCCGGATCGAAAGACATTTTCATTTGACTTGATACCTTCCTCTATGATTGACAATATTGTAATTAATAAGGCATTTGTTCCTGAGTATCCAGGCGAATGGGCGGGGGGACTAATTCAAATTAATACAAAAGATATTCCTGCTCGACGTTTTTTACAAATACAAGTGGGGACAGGTGTCAATAGCCAAACATTAGGCACAACTTTTTTCAGCGATGATCATTCAGCCACAGATTGGTTAGGTTTTGATAATGGTTATCGAGCATTGCCATCCTCTTACACCAGAAAAGCAGCATTTGATACTTTATCACCAGCTGCAAAAACGGCAATTGGACAACAAATGCGAAATGCGTGGGATCCTCATTCTATTTCCGTCATTCCAAATATTGCTCTTCAGATTAGTGGCGGATTTAATAAAAAAATTGCAGGAAAATCTGTGGGGGGGATGATAGGAATAAACTATAACAGAGGTCTTCGTCAACTTCAGCTGATAAATCGCTCAAATTCGCTTTCGGGAAATACGTTTAGTGTTAACTATGATTACAGTGATACAAGATATGTTCAAGATTTAACGGGTGGAGTTTTTGCAAGCTTAGCGGTTCAGCTAAATTCTTTGAATAGAATATCATGGAAGACTCTTTTGAGCAGTAATGCTCCATCTACTGTAACACACCGTGATGGGTTAGACTATAATCGGGAAGAGCAATTGACTGCTACTGAAATGCAATTCAAGCAGAATACATTTTTTACAACACAACTAATGGGGGATCATTCGTTATCCTCTCTAATTAAATTGAAGTGGTATAGTTCATTCAATATTTTAGATGGGTATATTCCTGATCAAAGAAGAATTGCATATACACGTACAAAAGGTTCATTACAACCATTCCGTTTATTGCTCTCTAATTCACTTTCCCAGCAAAGTGGAAGTAGAATTTATCAAGCATTGAGTGATTACATCTATACAGCAGGCGGCGATTTATCAGCTGGGTTTAATTGGGGTGGACAAAAGCAAACAATAAAAGCGGGTTATATGTTGCAGGTGAAAGACCGCTTGTATGATGCTCAGTTGTTTGCCAATTATCTTCCACTAGATAATCCAAGCCTTCGACTTTTACCTGCTAATCAAGTTTTTGCTTCAAGCAATTTTGGTACTGGCACAAATAACTTGATTGCCTTTGATGCCATTAAGGGAAAAATTTTCCGATATATGGCTAATACAATATTGAATGCCGGCTTTTTACAGTTTGACAATCAATTTGGAAAAGATTTACGATTTGTATGGGGTGTGAGAGCGGAACATTTTGATCAATTAGTGGGTAGTGTAAAAACCTGGGATCCCCGACATTCCCATTCGACCGTGTTGGATATTTTACCCGGCATGAATCTGACTTACAAAATTGGCTCCAATAATAATCTCCGGTTATCCGCGTCACAAACTGTAATCCGCCCTGAGCTTAGGGAGTTGTCATTTTTGAACATCTATGATTTTGAGTTAAACGCATCAGTACAAGGTAATCCGCAATTAAAAAGAACTAAGATTTCCAACTTCGATGTACGATTTGAAAAGTATCCAAAGGCTGGTGAGGTATTTACGGCGGCTTTATTTTATAAATCATTTAAAGATCCAATTGAGCAATTATTTAATGAGGGTTCAGGTGGAGCTAGTACGTTTAGTTTTCAAAATCCTCAGCAGGCAACTGCATATGGGGTAGAGGTTGAGTTTAGAAAAAAATTATCCTTCATTGATGTATTAAAGAATTTTACACTACAGGCAAACGCCTCTTATATTAAGAGTCAAGTGAAGGATGCCTCTTTTAAAATTGATCGACCCTTACAAGGTCAGTCGCCCTATCTCATTAATCTTGGATTGATGTATGACTATGAACCAAAAGGGGTAAGTGCTACGCTATTATTTAACCAAATTGGGGAACGTATTTATTTAGTGGGTGACCTAACTTCTGGGGCTGGTTCACCAAACATTTGGGAAGCTCCCCGTCCTTTATTCGACTTCCAATTGTCAAAACGAATTCTTGATAAGCGAGCAGAAATTAGATTTTCAATATCTGACTTGTTAAATAAGAGACAATATTTCTATCAAAACTCTGATGCGAATAATCGCTTTCAAAAAAATAGTGATGCATATCGTTTTACACGAAGAGCAGGAACCACTTATTCTATTAGTTTCCAATTTAATATTCTACAATAAAATAAAAAACAAACAATGAAAAAGGGTATTATCGCTTCTGTCATTTTAATGATTTTAGCCGTTGCTGGTTGCAGAAAAATTGAAACAGATGGAGAAATTCAGGTAGTCGTAGTCAATGGAGGGGGGGGCAACCACTGGCAAAACAATTACTTTACAAGGCCGGATTAGTGCGGACACTATTTTGCGCAAAGAAAATTTATACATTTTAAAAGGCTTAGTATATCTGGTAGGTAATAAAACGATGACCATTGAGCCTGGAACTGTTATAAAAGGAGCATTTAGTGGATCTGATGTAGCTGCCCTCATAATTACACGTGGTTCAAAGCTGATTGCTGAGGGCACTGCTTCTGAGCCCATTGTATTTACATCCGCTTCTCCCAATCCACAATCAGGTGATTGGGGTGGAATTATTCTTTGTGGTAAGGCACCTATTAATACCAGCTTTAATGGAGTGAATGGTTTGTTTCAAGTGGAAGGGGGAATTGATAACGCAAATGGAGATGGCTTAGCGGGTGCAGGAGATGCTAGTTTTCCTACACCAGATCCTGCTGATAATTCTGGAAAATTGCGATTTGTTCGCATTGAATATGCAGGGTATGCTTTTCAACCGGATAAAGAAGTGAATAGTCTCACACTAGCAGCAGTGGGTAGTGGAACTACCATTGAAAATGTACAAGTAACGTATGCCAAGGATGACGCGTTTGAGTGGTTTGGAGGTACAGTGAATTGTAAGTATTTGATCGCGTATAAAACACAGGATGATGATTTTGATACAGATAATGGGTATAGTGGCAAAGTACAATTTGGAATTGTTTTGCGCGACTCATTAATTGCAGATATCTCTCGTTCAGAGGCATTTGAAAGTGATAACAACGCAAGTGGTACATCAGTGACTCCGCAAACAACTGCTATTTTTAGTAATATCACAGCAATTGGACCAAGAGCAACTAGCGTTAACATTGGTAATGCCTTATACAGAGGTGCAGCGCATATTCGTCGTAATACAGGCATCTCTATTTATAATTCCATTATTCTAGGATGGCCTAGAGGAATTGAAATTGACGCCACTACTGGTCGCTCTACTATGTTAAATGTAGAGGATAGCACTATTCGTTTGCGGAATAATACCATTGCAGGCTGCACAGTAAATACTTTCTTTGCAGGGACTCCTGGCGCAACCATAAATTCCGACGCCAGTTTTGCAACTTGGTTCTTAGCTACTGCCAACAACAATGAAGTTTTAGCTGCTACAACCGATGCCAAACTAATTCAGCCTTTTAATTATCAGGCATTTGACCCAACTCCATTCGCAGGTTCAAATGGCAATCAGCGAATTTTAACAGGTGCCAGTTTTGGTGACAATAAATTTACTACTGATACATTTTTTGATAAGACTGTAGTATTTAGAGGAGCTGTTTCTCCAGCTGGTGTAAATTCAACTTGGTGGAAGGGCTGGACTAGATTTAATTAATTAAACTAAAAGTCTGAATGGGAGGAGTCAAAATTTGACTCCTCCCATTTTTATTTAGAGGAAAGCGTGAAGCCAATCGTAGTTCCAACTTGTTCTGTACTACGCACGTGTATAGTTTCACCATGAGCTTCAACAATATGTTTACAAATTGCAAGGCCTAGTCCACTTCCTGCAATGTCTCTTGAGCGTCCGGATTCTGTTCGGTAAAAACGCTCAAATATTCGACTCAATTCTTTTTCTGAAATACCCATTCCATCATCAGTGATTTCAACTAACACATGTTGTTCATCTGTTTTATAGATACTAGCAATAATATGTCCGTTTTGTTTTCCGTATTTAATAGAGTTTTCGACTAGGTTCATCAGCACTTGTCTGATCTTTTCTTTATCAGCTATAACGTGTAATGGCGATTCACAACCTTTTTTAATTTCACAAGTAATCAGTTGATTGCTGGATTTTTCCGCTAATGTCTCAAAAATCTCTCTTACCACTTCTTGTATAATGAATGAAGTTTTATTGAGTGCAAGTTCTCCTCTTTCTAATTTTGAAATTTCTTCAAGGTCTTTTAAAAGATTAGAAAGCCTTTCAATGTTTCGCCCCGCTTTTTCTAAATACTTTTTATTTACAGCGCTGTCTTCTAATGCGCCATTTAATAAAGTTTCCACATAGCCCTGTACTGCAAAAATGGGTGTTCGAAATTCGTGGGATAGATTTTGAAGAAATTCTCGACGGAATTGTTCATTTTGGCGAAGCAGTTCAATCTCTTTTTCATTTTCATTTGCCCATGCTTCTACTTCTTTACTGACCTCATCTAATGTTTTGGCTGGCAGCACATATTTATAATAGGTTTCTTCTTTTTTGGTTGTCTTTGTTTTATGAATGAATTTATAAATGAGTCGAATTTTTCGATTTATAAACTGCTCTAGTAAGGTGGATATGACCCAATAGCTGGCACTAAAGATGATCGTGAAAGAAAGAAGTCCAATGGCCCATTTGTTAGTAGCCCAAATGACTAACAGGCTTTCTGGAACTGATAAAATAAAAGCTGCTAGTAAAGAGATTTGTCGAGGGGTGATATTGCTTTCTGATTTTGACATGGCAATTACCCGGTAAAGATAAGATGGATTCTACCGCTTATATTTCAAATTTATAGCCGACCCCTTTGACCGTTTTGATACAGTCAATTCCTAGTTTTTGTCTGATTTTTCGAATATGCACATCAATGGTTCGATCTCCCACAATCACTTCATTTCCCCAAATCTGATTTAAAATTTCATTTCTGAGAAATACTCTTCCTGGTTTTTGTGCCAATAATAGCAGTAACTCAAATTCTTTTTTTGCAAGGATTACTGACTCGCCAGAAACAGTAACATTATATTGCTCAGGATTTATGATGAGTGGCCCAGCCGTGACAACATTTCCTATTGGTTTATTTTGCCTTCTCCAAAGTGCATTCAATCTACTGATTAATACCTTGGGGCTAACCGGCTTTGCTACATAATCATCGGCCCCGGTTTCCAACCCTTTAATGACCGACCCGTCATCTCCTAACGCAGTCAGCATTACAATAAGGGTTTCAGCAAAGGCAGGCTGCAATCGTAATAGTTCACACACTTCCACTCCTGACTTTTTGGGCATCA
>CAYFLE010000043.1:0-5890 GCA_964343645.1 uncultured Chitinophaga sp.
TAGAGGCAGCTATTGAAAATATTCCTTCGGCTGGTTTTTCGTTATTGGACTTTAGCATCGAGGCCGATTTTTCGGGGGCCCGTCATTATGTAAGAGAAGTGGTAGAAATGATGCTTCAAACAAAGTTGGATAAGCACAGTGTATTGAATGTAAATATCCCCGCTAAACCCTTGGAACTTTTGAAAGGAATCAAGGTATGCCGACAAGCCTATGCAAAATATGAAGAGAACTATGTGCAGCGAAATGATCCTCATGGTCGTCAATACTATTGGCTGACTGGTGAATTTCAAAATTTTGACAAAGGGAAAGACACTGACGTTTGGGCCTTGGCACACAATTATGTGAGTGTAGTACCCGTTCAATATGATTTGACGCACTATAACACCATGAAAAAATTAAAATCTAAATGGGAAAAATGATTCTGACAAAAGATAATTTAAAATTGGGTTTATTGCTTGGGCTGATAGGCCCCTTGGCTGGTATAGTATTATTGTATTTCCTCCTCTACCCCTCCTTTACCTTTTTAGAATTTCTAGATTCTTTTTTTCATGAAAATCGTCTCATCACTTCCATTGGTTCACTAAGCTTACTAGCCAATGCGATACTTTTTACTTTTTATGTGAATACACAGCGCGATGAAACGGCTAAAGGAATTTTTATTGTCACTGTATTTTACGGCATTGCAATCATTGTAATCAAGCTTCTTAATTGATCGAATGAAGTATTATTTAATTGCAGGGGAAGCATCGGGAGATCTGCATGGCGGTCGATTAGTGAAAGCTATTCGAAAGAGTGATCCCGCTGCTGAAATTCGTGCGTGGGGCGGTGATCAAATGGAAAAAGCAGGAGCAACGCTGGTAAAACATTTTCGCGATTTGGCATTCATGGGTTTTATTGAAGTCATAAAAAACCTTCCTACCATTGTTCGAAATATTCGTTTCTGCAAAAAAGATATTTTAGCCTTCCAGCCGGATGTGTTGGTGTTGATTGATTATCCTGGATTTAATTTGACGATTGCACCCTGGGCAAAAGCAAACGGTTATAAAGTAGCCTATTATATTTCCCCACAAGTATGGGCCTGGAAAGAAGGACGCGTGCGAAAAATGAAATCATGCATTGATCAATTACTCGTGATTTTACCCTTTGAAAAAGAATACTATCAAAAAAAATGGAATTGGAGTGTTGACTATGTAGGACATCCACTAATCGAGGCGGTAGAAAACTTTCAAAAAGAACCGGTTCATACGATTCCCGATTCCAAACCAATCATCGCTCTTTTACCAGGCAGTCGCAAACAGGAGATAGAAAAAAAACTGCCTATCATGCTGTCCGTCAGTCCACACTTTTTGCACTATCAATTTGTGGTAGCTAAAGCACCAGGGATTGAAGCTTCTTATTATCACCAATGGGAAAATAAATTTCCAAACGTGTTGTTTGTGGAAGCAAAAACATACAGCTTGTTACAACAAGCCGAAGCTGCACTCGTTACCTCTGGCACAGCTACATTAGAAACAGCTTTATTTAATGTGCCGCAGGTTGTTTGTTATAAAGGAGCGCCTCTTTCCTACGCCATTGGAAAGCATGTGGTAAAAATAAAATACATCTCCTTGGTGAATTTAATTTTAGACCGCCCCTTGGTAAAAGAATTGATTCAGCATGAGCTTACTACTCGTAATCTCATTCATGAATTGCAACAAATCATATCTGGAGGCACCGCAAGACAATCAATGCTGGATGGTTATCTACAACTACAGACAATTCTAAAACAAGAAGCGCCTGCATCCGATAAAGTAGCGAACGCTGTTGTTGAACTCGCTAAAAAATCAGTTTGATTGCCAGAATAATCAAACAGAGAATAAACACAAATAAACTAATCCGATTAATTCCGTGCATGTAACCGATCCATTTGTCTTTGGGACGGTTGGGATCTTTGGGGCGGAGATAAAGATATTCGGCTAATTGTTTGAAGACACTCATGTGGTGAAAGTGATTCAGTGGAGAATACCGGAGTCGAACCGGTGACCTCTTGCATGCCATGCAAGCGCTCTAGCCAACTGAGCTAATTCCCCGAGGGCGGCAAATATACCGATTAAACTTATTCTCCCCAGATCTGCTCTTTGCCTTCCAACCAGTTCTTCACTGCGTCAGTAGTAACTGACTTTGGTCTTTCAATAGAGAAACCAAGTGCACGATCCCAACACAAACTAGCTAGTACACCTAAGGCGCGGCTCACTGCAAAAAGTACCGTGTAAAATTCATACTCCACCATTCCGTAATGCACTAACAAAGCACCACTATGCGCATCTACATTTGGCCATGGATTTTTTATTTTACCCAACTGTTGTAAGATAGGTGGAACTGTTTCATAAATATTCCAAACCGTATTAACCAACTTGTCATCCGGCATATGTTTTTTCCCAAACTCCATTTGTGCAGTAAAGCGAGGATCGGTTTTGCGTAATACCGCATGCCCATATCCTGGTACTACCTTTCCTTGCGTCAATGTTTTTTGAACATACTCGGCGATTTGTTGCTTGGTAGGCGCGTCGGTGTTCAATTCTTTTTGCATTTCAAAAATCCACTTTACCACTTCTTGATTCGCGAGTCCGTGTAAGGGACCGGCTAATCCATTCATTCCTGCGGCATAGGCAAGATATGGATCACTCAATGCTGAACCCACTAAATGGGTAGTGTGTGCGGACACATTTCCTCCTTCGTGGTCCGCATGAATGGTCATGTACAAACGCATCAACTCTTTGAAACTCTCATCGGAGTAACCCAACATGTGCGCAAAGTTTCCGGCCCAATCTAATAAACCGTTGGGTTGAATATGATCATTGTTTTTGTATTTGCGACGATAGATATAGGCTGCAATACGAGGTAAACGAGAAAGCAACACAATACTATCATCAAACACAGGCAACCAATATTCTTTTTTATTGATACCTTCTGCATAGCGCTTTTGAAAATAACTTTCCGTTTGCAAGGCCATCACGCCCACTACAAACATAGTCATGGGGTGCGTATTTAATGGCAATGCGTCAATGGCTTCAAATACATGTGAAGGAACGTGACTGCGGCGTTGCAAAATATTGGTCACATGGTTGACGTCCTCTTCGGTAGGAAGTTCCCCAATCATCATGAGATAAAATAATCCTTCCGGCAAGGGTTCACTGCCACCAGGCGCTTTGGGTAATTTGGCTTGCAAGTCAGGGATCGAGTAGCCCCGAAAACGAATCCCTTCATGTGCATCTAACAACGAGGTTTCCGTAACTAAGCCTGTAATACCACGCATGCCTTGATAAATTTGAGACAGCGTGACTTCGCCCACTACTTTATTGCCATGTTCTTTTAAAATATTTTTTATGTCGCCTGCTAATGCATCGGCCTTAGCCAAAAAACGATCTTTCATGATACCCATATGACAACGATTTAGAACGTGAAATTGAATGCGCAAAATTACACCAGGTCGTCTCCCTGACAAAACTTAAAACCCTCTTTAACTGATTATTTAGGGGTAGTCCGATAAAGGCGAAAAGCCACCACAGAAAATACAAGATTGGGGAGCCAGGCTGCCAAAAACGGCGGTAAGCTCCCTTTTATAGCAAATACGGTAGAAAACCGGTCAGACATGATAAAAAGTGAGGCAATCATGATGCCCAAAGCCAAGTGCATCCCGCTTCCACCCCTTGTTTTACGGCTGGCAATGGTTACGCCAATTAAGGTGAGTAGTACTACGCTAAAGGCACCGGCAGTACGTTTATAGCGTTCCACTTTTAATGTATCGAGCCCTTCTGTGCCTCGCAATTCCTCGCGCTTAATATGCGCGACTAATTCAGGAGTAGTGAGCTTGTCTTTTAAATAATCATCCCGTCTTAATTCATCGGGTCGAAGATTAATCGCTAATAGCAACGTGTCATGCGTACGCACTTGTTCCCCTACGGCCAACAAATCTCTTTCCGTTACGCGACTCAATTTCCATTTTCGTGTAAGAGTATCCCACTGCATATTTTCAGCGCGTAAATTATACACAAGCTTTTGTGCACGCGTTCTTTCCAAAAATAATCCCCGCGCACTTTTACTGGCTGTATCATAATCACGAATTCCAATAAACGTGTTCGTGTCAACCCGGAGATAAAAACAATTCACGCAATTAGTGTAGGAAACAAAACGAGAGGGATCGTTGCGATCTAAATAGGTTGATTGAAACTGTCCGCGAATAATATTGGCTTTAGGTATCCAATAACGATTACCTGTCCACCAAATCATTGCCAGGAATGCCCCTCCAATGAAGTAGGGCCTTAAAAATCGATTATAACTAGTACCACTGGATAAAATAGCAATCACCTCCGATTGTGTAGCCATCTTAGATGTGAAGTAAATAACCGCGATAAAAACAAATAACGGGAAAAGTAAACTCCAGATATGTGGAATAAACCCAATATAGTATTGATCAAATAATTGTCGAGAAGTCAATCCGGATTGCACAAAGTCATCTGTCTTTTCACTGATGTCTACTGCTACTGCTACTACGGTAAACAATAGCATGCAAAAAATAAAAGTGACTAAAAACTTTTTGAGAATATAGCGATCCAGCTGCGGCATGCTCAAAAGTAATGGAAAGATTTTAGCATCGTTGCTGTAATCGGACAACCATTTCTTTTTTCCATGAATCAAAATCCCCTGCTAGTATATGTTTTCTTGCCTCCGTAACCAACCAACGGTAAAAGGCCAAATTATGAATGCTGGCAATAGTATAGCCCAAAAACTCCTTGGCTTTCATTAAGTGGCGGAGATAGGCGCGACTGTAATATTCACTGATAGGAGAATCGATTCCAGTGTCAATGGGAGAATGATCTTTTTCCCATTTCAGGTTATCAATATTAACAACTCCTTCACGGGTAAATAACATGGCGTTACGACCATTACGAGTAGGCATCACACAGTCAAACATATCTACGCCCAAACTGATACACTCCAAAATATTCCAGGGAGTTCCTACGCCCATCAAATACCGAGGCTTATTGGCGGGCAGATGCTCGCAACACCACCCACAAATTTCATACAGCACAGGCTCTGGCTCCCCTACACTTAGCCCACCAATCGCATGACCGGTTGCTTCTTTGGAAGCAATGTATTCACAAGATTCTTTTCGAAGATCTTTGAAAGAACCGCCTTGTACAATCGGAAATAAATTCTGTGTATATCCATAAAGCGGCTGAGTGTTGGTAAAATGTTCAACACAACGATCCAGCCACCGATGTGTCAACGCTAAGGATCGAGTGGCATAAGCGCGGTCACAATCACCTGGTGGACATTCATCAAACGCCATTACTATGTCGGCCCCGATAGACCGCTGAATATCCATCACAGACTCCGGGGTAAACAAATGCGCACTTCCATCAATATGTGATTGGAAAGTAACGCCCTCCTCTTTTATTTTTCGTGTACCCGCCAATGAAAAAACCTGATAACCGCCGCTATCAGTTAAAATAGGCCGATTCCAACCCATAAAGGAGTGTAGCCCACCTGCCGATTCAAGTACAGAAAGCCCAGGACGCAAATAAAGATGGTAGGTATTCCCTAAAATGATCTGCGCTTTTACATCCTGTACTAATTGTTGCTGGGTTACGGCCTTTACACTGCCCACCGTTCCTACTGGCATGAATATGGGTGTGGCAATTTCACCATGATCGGTTTGGATAGTTCCCGCACGCGCCTGCGTTGAGTAATCTGTTTTTTCTAAAGTAAATTGTAAGGCGGCCATTATCCGCGCAAGATACAAGGTTCTTGTTATCTTCGCCCCCATGTTGATGATAGATTGGAGAGACGCCCTTTTTTACTTGTTTACATCGGCCGCAGGTATACAATTATTTTATTATGGCTGGTT
>CAYFLE010000043.1:5970-9316 GCA_964343645.1 uncultured Chitinophaga sp.
CAAAAAAGAAAAGCCCACACAACGACGACACCCCGTGTCGGTCATTATTTGTGCGCGGGATGAGGATGAAAATTTGGCGCGTAACCTCCCCGGGGTATTAGTACAACAATATCCCAGTAGCAAGGAAGTGATTGTGGTGAACGACAACTCGGTGGATGATTCAAAATATATTTTACAGGAATTAAAAAGAACCTTTAAGAATTTACATATTGTTGAATTAACACAAGAAGCAAAACTTATATCTGGGAAAAAATATCCCTTGTCCATTGGCATACGGGAAGCGAATTATGAAATTCTTTTATTGACTGACGCCGATTGTGTGCCATCCAGTGAACATTGGTTGGAGAAAATGCAAGACGCTTACACCGAGGACATTGAAATTGTGTTAGGATACGGAGGGTATCATCGCAGAAAAGGCCTGTTGAATAAATTGATTCGGTTTGAAACGTTTCATACCGCCCTACAATATTTATCCTATGCCTTAGCAGGTATCCCTTACATGGGTGTGGGGCGAAATTTGTCCTATCGCAAGGATCTTTTTTTACGCAACAAAGGTTTTTCTGCGATTAATCATATTCCTAGCGGAGACGATGACCTCTTTATTAATAAGCTTGCAAACAAACATAATACTGCGGTAGTGATTGAACCAGAGGCTCTCACTCGCTCTATTCCAAAAACTACCTGGGGAGGTTGGCTTCGTCAAAAATCCAGACACTACACCACTGCTAAATATTATAAACCCCTGCACAAGTTTTTATTGGGTCTTTATTTTATTTCTCAATTTTTATTCTACCCATTATTGGGCGCTGCATTTTATTGCTGCAACTGGCAGTGGGTAGCCATCGTGGCCGCACTTAAATTAATTCCACAGGGAATAGTTTTATATAAATCAATGGCCCGTCTGGATGAAAGAGATCTTTGGCCATGGTTCATTTTATTGGATTTGTGGATGTTTTTTTATTACCTCATCTTCTTCCCGGCTCTTTGGAGAAGACCTGCTAAAAGCTGGAATTAATCATGTCTCATCCTTCTGCATCCGAGCCAACAGGTGTACCATTAATAACACAGTATTTTGCTGACTTTACTCCTACGCAGCTTGCGCAATTGGAAAAATTGGATGCACTCTATCGAGAGTGGAATGAAAAAATCAATGTGATTTCCCGAAAAGATATTGATGCGTTATATGAGCGACATATTTTACACTCATTGAGCATTGCGGCTGTTTTTTCTTTTGCGCCTGGTACGCAAATCATTGATGTGGGAACAGGTGGTGGTTTCCCCGGGCTTCCTTTAGCCATCTTTTTTCCTGAAGTACAATTTCATTTAACAGACAGCATCGCCAAAAAATTAAAAGTAGTAGAAGCAGTTGCCGCTGAAATTGGATTAAAAAATTTGACCACTCAACATACACGGTCTGAGGAAATCAAAAACAGAAAATTTGATTATGCTGTATCCAGAGCCGTAGCTCCTTTAAAAGAACTTTGGAAGTGGAGTCGCCCCCTCTTACATAACCATTCATCCGTACAAGGAAACGAACACGTGCCGGGCCTGATTTGTTTGAAAGGAGGTGATTTAGCGCAAGAAATTAAAGAAAGCGCAACAAGACCACGTCAACTAGAAATCACTCAACTATTTCCCCTTCCCTTTTTCCAAGAGAAGTACTTACTCTACGTTCCTCGCTAACCTCACTGCACGGTAACAGGGGTTGGGGTTGACCAATCCAATTTCAACTGATTATTTTTTCGATCGATATCGGCTAATCGTTGCGAAGGATCAATATCTACTAGGGTAACGGTAGCTAACTTTTTAGTAGTAGTAATAGTATAAGTAGCATGTGTCCAATTCCAGGGCGCGTACACTTTGCGTGGGATAGCAGTATCCTCTATGGGCTTAACCCCATATTGCAAGTCTAAAGGCACATAATGCAATTCTTTAGTTCCATCTGCAAATGTCAGTTGTACATCCACTGGCATTGGCATTAACCCAATTCGTTTGACTCGAATCATAGTTTCTTTACCATTCTCCCATAGACTGTCTATGGCGTAATCGATCGTTTTGGTTGAATTCACCCAATACTCTTTGTACCAATCTAGTTTCATCCCGCTTCTTTTCTCTGCTAATCGAATCAAATCATTGGCTGTTGGATGTTTGAATTTCCATTTGTCATAATAATCCAATAAAATTTGATCGCGCACCGCAGCTCCTGTGATATACCCCAACTGTTCCATGAAAACAGCGCCCTTAGAATAAGCCGCTGCACTGTAAGCTGCATTGGTATTGAAATGATCTGCATGGGTGGTTAAAGGCTCTTCACGACCACTCTTTGCGAGATTCACATACCCCCGGTAAGACCCAAGAAAAGCAAAGTTTGTGTCTGCATCTAAGAAAGCAGAAATACGATCTTCTGCATAGGTAGTAAAGCCTTCATCCATCCAAGCATACAGTGATTCATTCGTGGCAAAAATTCCTTGGTACCAACTATGCATCCACTCATGCAACCAAGCACCAGGCCCAATCAATAAGGTAGACATTGGATATTCCATTCCTCCATCCCCTCCATGTATAAAAGTGTATTGCTTATAAGGATAGACTCCAAAATGCTTTTCAATAAAGGGTAATGCGCGTGCTGCATTTGTCAAAATCTTTTCCCAGTTCTCAGCCTTATCGTTGGTGGGCTTATATAGCAAATGCAACGTCAACTCCGGAATAGCCGGAGAGGTTTTGGTAGCGGGAATACTATCTCGGATATGCAGCGACCGATGCACATATTCCGGATCAGCCGCCCACATAAAGTCATGCACCTGTGGTGCATAAAAATGCCAAATCAATTTATCGCCAGTAGGTCTGTTGACTACTTGACCCATTTTCTCATACCCATACCCCACTTGCTGTGCATTTTGCAAATAACCTGTTCCACCTATAATATAATTGCGATCAATTTTAATTTTTACATCATAGTTGCCCCACACGCCATAAAATTCACGCCCCACATACGGAGTGGGATGCCAACCGTCTTCATCATACTCACAAATTTTTGGATACCACTGGCTCATAGAATAACGAACCTTTGAAGTGGGATTATCTCTGCCACTACGACGTACTTGCAAGGGAACCTGTCCTTCAAAATTCAATTCAAACAATACTTTGGAACGAGGAGCAATGGGTTTATCCAGCACCACTTCCAAAATGGTTTCATGATTAATCAATTGTTGTACCCGTCCATTCATTTTTAATTCATGTACGGTTTGTTCTCCCACCTCGTCGGGCTTTAGATTTACTATGCGATCTTTTACTCGTTGGTCCCAATCTAGTCCACGACCCACTTGAATAGTGCCTTGTCTACGAC
>CAYFLE010000043.1:9326-9952 GCA_964343645.1 uncultured Chitinophaga sp.
GTCTACGACTACGCACATCCATCATACTTCCCGGACGAAACGCATTAAAATACAAATGAAAAAAAACACGGCGCAAGGTATCGGGAGAATTATTCCAATAATCTAATCGTTGCTTTCCTGTAAAGCGATTGGTTTGAACATTCATATCCACGTCCATTGCATAATTCACGCGCTGTTGCCAGGCACCCGATTGTGCAAATAGATTGCTTACAGTCAACACACAAATAAGTAGAGATAGAGTACGACGCATAAAAACTTGTTTTATAAATTAAGACAGTCCGGCTACCACTATTACAATTTCCCCTTTGATTGTTTTAGACGAAAAATAGTTGACACACTCGCGTAGAGTGCCACGGTAATTTTCTTCAAATCGTTTGGTCAATTCCCGACTCACGCTACAGTCACGATCTTCGCCAAAATAAGTACAGAACTCTTCTAAGGTTTTGACTAAGCGTTGCGGAGATTCATAAAAAATTAGCGTACGTTCTTCTGTTGCTAATTTTTTCAATAGCGATTGTCGACCCTTCTTCAAGGGTAAAAAGCCTTCAAAACAAAAACGCGTGGCAGGAATTCCACTATTGACTAAAGCAGGCACAAAGGCAGTAGCACCCGGCAAACATTCCACC
>CAYFLE010000043.1:9962-10715 GCA_964343645.1 uncultured Chitinophaga sp.
GATACAAGCACGCACTAATAAAAAAGCAGGATCAGAAATTCCAGGCGTGCCCGCATCTGTAATCAAGGCCATTTTTTTTCCAGCCGTCATTTGCTGAACTAAATGATCCACCACTTTATGTTCATTATGCTGGTGAAAAGGCGTGAGGGGCTTTTGAATTTGATAATGTTGCAGAAGCACCGAACTGGTTCGGGTGTCTTCGGCTAAAATCAAATCCACTTCTTGTAAAATAGCCAAGGCCCGCAGTGTAATGTCTTGCAAATTTCCAATGGGCGTAGGAACTAAATAGAGTGACGAGAGCGAGTGTTGTTCAGTTGGATTTTGTTGAATCGCAGTTGAATCCGTCACGTTGAGCGGTTTTGGTGGGTTCAAGCTTTTTCAGCACGAACTTCAAAATATTCCATCACTGGATTAGAGAGCAATTTTTCCGCAGCTTCCCGGCCAATGGCCTCCGCTTGCTCAGCCGAAGCTGCTTCCACTTGGAGTGTAATATTCTTTCCCACACGTACATCAGCTACGCTGTTCAACCCAAGATTAGACAGCCCCCCTAACACAGCTTTTCCCTGTGGATCCAACAATTCCTTGTGCGGCATTACTTTTATTTCAACCCGATAGCTCATGCAAATTGCTTTTTGAAAAACAAAGATAAGAGAACGTATGCCACAATGGTTAGTGGAATCGCTAGCCATTGGAACAGTACTGCAAATACGAGTGCCAACAATACCACCGCATAGCGTAATTTATTTTCCTTCC
>CAYFLE010000044.1:0-10605 GCA_964343645.1 uncultured Chitinophaga sp.
AAATCAAAAAGAACCATGGGGTTCATATTGCGAAAGTCTTCCATGACCCGTTGCATGATGAGGAAAATTTCATGCACCGCATCCTTTGCCTCCTTGGCAATTTGTTCGCATTCTTCACGGATGGCTAACGTGTGCCGCTTCACCACTTCTTCCACTAATTCATCCTTATCCGCGTAATATTGATAAAGTGTCTTTTTACTCATCCCCAGCTCCTCGGCCATATTCTCCATAGAAACGGAGCGGATGCCAAAACGCATGTACAGCGCTTCTGCTTTCTCGGCTATTCGGTTTTTGGTTTCCATCGTTGAATTTGGAGGCGCAAAACTATGGAAACTTTTATCGTTTTTAAAGTTTCTTTCGTTAAATTCTCCTGAAATTCTGGGTTTAAGCCTGGCGGACCCGCCTTGGATTGTAGTAATTTAGCCTCAAATAGCCCTCATGGACCCCAAAAGACCGTTCCGAAACCCCTTAAAGCGCCTGGCCGGGTACTTTTTACAGGGACTGGTCACCTTAGCCCCCATCGTAATTACGGTTTATGCCCTATACTGGTTATTTGAAAATGTAGACAGTATTCTTCGCCCCTATTTAAATGTACAGGGGCTCGGTTTTGTACTGATTATTTCTGGTGTCATTTTGGTGGGATGGATCAGCTCCACCTTTTTGATGGGAAGTATTCTGTCCTTATTTGATCAATGGCTGGAACGAACACCGGGAGTAAAACTAATTTATACGTCGACGAGAGATTTTTTTGAAGCCTTTGCCGGTAACAAAAGAAAATTCAATCGTGCCGTACTAGCCAATGTATTTGGACCGGAAGTATGGATCATTGGGTTTTTAACGGATGAAGAAATGGAAAAATTTGAAATGGGGAGTGACAAGGTTGCCGTCTATGTACCACAAGGCTACAATTTTGCAGGTCAGCTTTATATATTACCCCGTGAGAAAATAAAAAAAATAGACAAGATCTCAGCAGGTGAAGCCATGAAATATGCCGTGACCGGCGGTGTGGTGGATTTAGACGCAGAGCGCAATCATTCTTCTTAATTCCTGACTCATTTTGTTTTTATGCTGCGTAAAGGATTTATCCTACTGACATTTTTATGTTTGACAGCGCCTGCATTTAGCTGGGGATTTTTTGCCCACAAACGCATCAATCGATATGCCGTATTTCTGCTGCCGCCCGAGATGCTATTGTTTTATAAAAAGAATTTGTTGCTCATCGAAGAGCATGCCGTTGATCCCGACAAAAGAAGATATGCAGTAAAAGAAGAAGGACCCCGGCATTTTATTGATCTAGATCATTATGGTAAGTATCCATTTTTGTCGCTTCCCCGCAAATGGAATGATGCCGTAACACAATGCAGCGAGGATAGTCTAAATAGATATGGCATTGTCCCTTGGTGGGTACAAGTTATGTTGAGTCGACTCACTGAAGCCATGCGAAAAAATGAAGTGTTGGCGATTTTAAAACTATCTGCTGAAATTGGACACTACATTGCCGATGCACATGTTCCCTTGCATGCTTCCAGTAACCACAATGGACAAAAAACAGGACAACAAGGGATTCATGGATTTTGGGAGAGTCGAATTCCTGAGTTACTCGCGGATGAACAATGGGATTTTGTGCTAGGAAAAGGGACCTATTTGGAAGATCCCGCCTCCTTTATTTGGCAACGAATTTTACAAAGCGCCGCTGCAGCTGATACTGTATTGAAAACCGAAAAATGGTTGACGTCCAAATTTGCCCCCGATAAAAAATTTGCTTTTGAAGAACGAAATGGCATGGTCACTCGACAATATGCAAGTAGTTTTTCGATAACCTACGATCATTTATTACGGGGAATGATTGAACGAAGAATGAGAGAATCCATAAAAGCCGTTGCTTCGTTTTGGATTACGGCTTGGGTGCAAGCGGGGCAACCTGATCTGGCAACGTTGGCTAATCAGCCATTTTCCCCAGCCGAAAAGACAGCCTTTGAATTGCTGCAAAAGCAATGGAACAACGATAGGTTGGCTTACATTTGTCCCGATGATCATGCACAATTTTAATGCGGGCCCCTCCATCTTGCCAAAAGAAGTAGTAGAAGAGGCTAGTCGGGCCATCTTGGATTTTCAAGGGACCGGTTTATCCCTCTTAGAAATCGGACATCGTACTCCCCTTTTCACAGCGGTCATGGAGGAAGCGCGTTCCTTAGTGCGTGAACTCATGGAACTAGACCAGGACCATGAAGTGCTTTTTTTACAGGGGGGAGCTACCTTACAATTTGTTCAGGTTCCTATGAATTTGGTAGATCAGGGACAAGTCGCCAATTATACAGAAACAGGAACCTGGTCAGAAAAAGCAATCAAAGAAGCCCGTGTGTTTGGTTCAGTACATATTGCAGGTTCCTCGGTAGCCACGGCACACACGACCATTCCTAAACAATTAAATATTGATCCCGCCGGCGCTTATTTGCATTTGACATCCAACGAAACAATTGCCGGAACACAATGGCATCAGTTCCCCTATGAGAGTGGACAACCATTGGTAGCAGACATGAGCAGCGATATTCTAAGTCGCGTGCTTGATTTTAATCGATTCGATCTGATTTATGCAGGTGCGCAAAAAAATATTGGACCAGCAGGGGCTTGCTTAGTAGTCGTAAATAAAAATTGTCTAGGAAAAATAAAACGACCACTCCCCGCTTTCATGGATTACCGACTACATATTAAAGAAGGGAGCATGTTAAATACGCCCCCTGTATTTGCGGTGTATGTCATTTTACTAACGCTACGTTGGTTGAAAAAAATGGGAGGTGTGGCCACCATAGAAAAACAAAATGATGACAAAGCGTCTTTATTATATCAAACGATAGATGCATTACCGTTGTTTCAAGGACCTGTTGCCAAGGAAGACAGAAGCAAGATGAATGTGGTATTTGTTATGCAGGATCCCAAATTGGAAAAAGAATTTTTACAAGCAGCAGAGCAAGAAGGAATGATTGGCATAAAAGGTCACCGCAGTGTAGGTGGGTTTAGAATTTCACTATACAATGCACTGCCACTTTCTTCCGTTCAAGCAATTACTTCATTCATGCGAGCATTCGCAACTAAAAAAGGCTGATCATGGCAAGTATAAAACCCTTTCGCGCATTACGTCCACTTCCCGTTTTGGCATCACAGGTAGTAGCTCCCCCCTACGATGTATTAAGTAGTGAAGAAGCAAGACAGGCAGCGTTTGATAATACCATTTCTTTTTTACATATCACTAAATCAGAAATTGATTTAAAGCCCACCATTGACGTACATAGTCAAGAAGTATATGATAAAGCCAAGGAGAATTTGCAACGAATGTTAAAAGAAAATGTCTTTTTTCAAGACAAACAACCCTGCTACTATATTTATATGTTGGTGATGAATGGTCGTACGCAAACGGGTCTTGTTTGTGTTTCCAGTGTGGAGGATTATGAACAAGACAAAATAAAAAAACACGAATTCACTCGACCTGAAAAAGAAAAAGATCGCATTGATCACATGCACACGTTGCGCGCACAAACAGGAAATGTTTTTTTAGCCTATCGAGATACCCCATCGGTTCATAAATTAATAGAGACCTGGAAAAAATTATACAGTCCCATATATGATCTGGTAACCAAAGATCAAGTAGAACATACCATTTGGTGCATCAATGATCAATCCATCATTGACAAAATCACCGAAGCTTTCAAAAATGAAGTGCCCTGTACTTATATCGCAGACGGGCATCACCGGGCAGCCTCTGCGGCAAAAGTGGCCGCTGCTAATCCGAACAATGAAGATGCGCAATATTTTCTAACGACATTATTTCCTTCTAGTCAGCTTGCCATTCTTGACTACAATCGTGTTATAAAAGATTTGAATGGGCATACGGTTGATAGCCTCTTACAGAATTTAGAAAATAATTTTAGCATCACCCCCGCTTCTGCTGCAGTCAAGCCCACAAAGCTGCATCAATTTGGCATGTACCTCCAAGGAAAATGGTATAGCTTGGAAGCAAAACAGGGTACCTATACAGAGGATCCGATTGGGATATTAGATGTGAGCATTTTTACAGCGCTCATACTGAAAAAGGAGTTTGGGATTGAAGATCAGCGTACCGATAAACGAATCGATTTTGTGGGCGGTATTCGTGGATTACAAGAATTAGAAAAAAGAGTGGATAGTGGAGAAATGAAAGTGGCGTTCAGCTTTTACCCTGTAAGTATTGAGCAACTCTTTGCCATTGCAGACAGTGGACAAGTGATGCCGCCCAAAAGCACGTGGTTTGAACCAAAATTGGGCGATGGGTTTTTGACTCACGTATTTTAACCGATCACACATGCGACATTTTTATAGTTTATTGATCCAACTCTTTTTTGGCTTCGCTCTATTCGCACAATCAAGTGTTACTACCATTCAACAAAACGCCCGCCAATTCAATAACCGCGGAGAACACGCCAATGCAGTCATTGTATTAAGACAAGGCCTACGCGAATTTCCTAAAGCACTTGAGTTAGAAAAAGAATTAGTGCTGTCCTTGACTTTACAACGTGATTATGCAGCGGCTAAGCTAGTAGCCGTACCATTAACTGAAAGAAATGATGCAGATATTATTTGTTTTCAATTAGCAGGCAATGTGTACAAAGCATTGGAAGAGGTAAAAGAATGTGACCAATTGTACAAAAAAGGAATTCGAAAATTTCCCAATAGTGGGCCGCTCTACAGCGAATGGGGCGAACTACTTTGGTCTAATAAAGACGGACGTGCCATCACATGCTGGGAAGACGGAATCAAAGAGGACCCTTCCTACGCAGGTAATTATTATAACGCCGCACTTTTCTATGCGAATGCAAAAGAACCCGTTTGGGCTTTGCTCTATGCAGAAATTTATATCAATATGGAGAGCCGCAGTGAGCGCGCGCGTAACATGAAAAAAGTTCTTTTTGAGCAGTACCAAAATATTCTCACCAAAAATCAACTGCCCGTCTTCAAAAAAAATGAATCATTTGGCAAGTCAGTCTATCAAGTTTTAGACAGCGCCTCTGGACCCGCCATGCGTGGGCTTACCAATGAAAGCCTTACCATGATCCGAACCCGTTTCGTATTGGATTGGTTTGCTAAATATGGTAATGCCTACCCTTTTAAACTCTTTGACCATCAGCGACAACTCTTGCAAAATGGACTTTTCGAAGCCTATGATAAATGGCTTTTTTTAGAAGGTGTCAACACGGAAGCATTTTCAGAATGGACACAAAAAAATGCAGACGACTATGCTCGACTGCGTAGCTTTTTGTTCAACCGAATTTTCAAAATCCCTGCTGGACAATCCTACAGAAATCGTTGAGTCAGGAAATTTCCTAAATTGGAGTTCGCTGCCTATCGCATCGACTACCCGCTTAACGAATTGCCATGTTTGAAGCTACAAGACTGTTTGATTGCTTAGCCATCAATGTAAAAGAAAAGCCGCTAGAAGATATGCTAGCAGCGAAAGAAGGTGGCCAATGGAAAAAATACAGTACCGAAACTGTAAAGGAAACGGTTGATAAACTCAGTGCTGGATTATTATCGATTGGAGTAGGCGGCGGTGATATGACAGCCGAAGGGAGAGACAAAGTAGCCCTGCTTTCAAAAAATCGTCCGGAATGGATCATGTTGGATTTAGCCGTACAACAAATTGGGGCCATCCTGACGCCGCTTTATCCAACTATCAATGTGAATGAATTAGAATTTGTGTTAAACGATGCGCAAGCCAAAGTGGTTTTTGTCAACGATCAAGACCTCTATCTAAAAGTAGTCAGTTTAAAAGATCGTTTACCGCATTTAAAAAAAATATACACGTTTGAACATGTAGCCAATGCATTACACTGGAAAGAATTACTAGCTGCGGCAACTCCCACCTTGATCGAACAAATAAAACCAATTGCAGACCGAATTAGCAGCAGCGATTTGGCTACAATGATTTATACCTCGGGTACTACCGGCACCCCAAAAGGAGTGATGCTTTCGCACCACAATATCATCACCAACTTAAAAGCCTCCATGCCCTGTTTTCCTCCGGGTGAAAACATGCGTGCCCTAAGCTTTTTGCCACTCAATCATATATTGGAGCGGATGGTCACCTATCTCTATTTGTTTAAAGGAACATCCATTTATTATGCAGAGAGCATGGATACCATTGGAGATAATTTAAAAGAAGTAAAACCGCATCTGTTCACCACCGTTCCGCGTCTCCTAGAAAAAGTGTATGATAAAATCATGCTGAAAGGAAATGAACTAACGGGAACAAAACGAAAACTCTTTTTTTGGGCACATGAGTTAGCAGAAAAGTTTGAAATCAATTCCTCGCAAAGCCCACTCTACAAACTTCAACTAGCTATAGCCAACAAACTAATTTTTAGTAAGTGGCGCGAAGCACTCGGTGGAAATGTAAAAGCCATTATCAGTGGAGGTGCCGCCTGTCAAGTTCGTTTAATTCGAATTTTTACAGCAGCGCGTATTGTAATTATGGAAGGATACGGACTTACAGAAACATCTCCAGTAATCAGCGTCAACCGCTATCAAGTAGATGGTCGTGAATTTGGATCAGTAGGCCCTTGTATTGAAGGAGTAGAAGTAAAAATTGCAGAAGATGGTGAAATCCTATGTAAGGGTCCCAATATTATGATGGGTTATTACAAGCGGCCAGATTTAACCGCGGATGTGATGCAAGGAGATTGGTTTATGACCGGAGACATTGGCACATTTACTGCAAAAGGTTTTTTAAAAATTACAGATCGGAAAAAAGAACTTTTCAAAACCAGTGGGGGTAAATATGTAGCGCCGCTTCCCATTGAGAGTAAATTAAAGGAATCTATTTTCATTGAACAGACGATGGTGATAGGGGCGGAAAAAAAGTTTGTGAGCGCATTGATCGTCCCTTCTTTTCCCAATTTATTAGACTGGTGTCGGCAGCAAGGAATCACAGCAACAGATCCGGCTACCCTCTGTAATCATAAAAAAGTAATAGAGCATTACCAGGAACTCGTTGAAAGCTTCAATAAATTTTTCAACCCTGTTGAGCAAGTCAAAAAATTTGCACTACTCCCAGCCGACTGGAGTGTAGATACAGGCGAGCTCACTCCTAAACTTTCATTAAAACGAAAAGTGATACTGGAAAAATTCAGGGACGCGATTGAACAATTGTACGCGTAAAACTATTTTGTTTTGCTCGAGTCGCGACGACTGCGCTGCATGACACGTAACACAAATTGATCGTATCCTTTTTGCTGGGACTCATTGAGCATTCCCCTAACACGCTGTAAATAAGCAAGTGTCATGGTGTTGATTTGATTTTGCCAATGATTAATTTTTTCATTGCATTGCACCAGCAAAGAATCCGATTGCTGAGTATTGCCTATAGATGAAAATAATTCTACGCGGGTACGACGAATAGAATCATAAAAGGGTCTTGTTTCCTTATAAAAATTTTCTCGGAATTGTAAATGTTGCTCCCGTTGTGCGGCTGTCATATTTAATTCCTTGGCCATCTGTGCTGCTAAATCAGAGCGCGTCCGCGCACTATAAGAATGAGAACGGTTTCTGTCTACCACCAAAAAAATAACTAACCCTGTATTCAACAACAATAGAATCAACACACCAATTGTTACATATTTAGAAGAAGTCTGACTCATAAAAATTATTTATTACTCACCCATTCAGTATACGACTCATTGATAGGAAATTGATCATTGACCGCATACTCGTTTGTCCAATGTTGTAGCTCCTCTTTTTCTGTAGTGTCCGCAAGTGCTGGCTGGGGTGTAGGATTAAGTACGAAAAATGAGTTCACTAATAATAGTAACATCATGGCTAGTAAAGTCAAGGCGGGCCGAAGCTGAAAATTGCCAGCTGGTTCTTGCACATCTTTTTCCATGCGCGCACGCAAGCGGGTGTAGAAGTAAGCAGGAGCCGATGCCCTTTTTACCTGGTCTAGACTGTTCAGGTATTGATCAATATGGTCAGAAACTGGGTGCTTCATGAGGCATTTGTTTTGACGTGAGGGTAAGTTAAAACTTTCGTTATCATGGGTTGGATATTTTTTTTTCTAGCAATTTTCGAAGGTTAGTACGTGCCCGGTGCATTAAGGATTCTACCGCCGGGACCGTGTTTTTCATGATTTCACTGATTTCTTGATACGAAAGGCCTTCTAACTTGTGTAATACAAAAGCAACTTTTTGATTTTCAGGCAGCTGGGCAATGGCTTCGAACAGCTTTGTCGCATCTTCTTTTCGTTCTAAGGCGATGCCCGGGTGATTGAAATCCTCCAGGGTATCCAGGGGGTTTTCCTCTTCCGTCTCCCACAGTCGCTTTAATAATCCAAACCGTTTTTTGCTTTTGCGAGCCCGCAATAAATCCAATGCACGAGTGGTAGTGATTCGATAAATCCAAGTAGAAAGGCGTGCCTCCGATTTGAAAGTCCCAATAGAACGAAATACTTGAATAAATACTTCCTGTGCCACATCCTCAGCATCCGCTGCATTTTGTACCACACCTAAAGCAGTATTATACACCAAGTCCTGGTATTGCTCCACCAATACACGAAACGCCGCTTCTTCGCCACGTTGTAAACCTTCTATGAGTTCTTGTTCTGTCAACTGCTTAGCACATTTGGCTTACAATATAAGGGAGTTTTTACTCCTATATTTGCACTCTTTGATAAACAAGCGCTGCGCTGTATCACCGGTCCCGTAGTTCAATGGATAGAATAGAAGTTTCCTAAACTTTTGATCCCAGTTCGATTCTGGGCGGGACTACTAGGTTCATTGGCTCTTTCAATCCGCAGAAACTTCCACGAGTAATTTTAAAATAGACTCATAGTTTTTCCCTGACGCTTCAGATAAAGCCATTTCGCAAGTGCGAGACGTAGAATAATAGCCTTGATAAGATTGTTTACTCACTTCACTTACCTCTAATCGAGTAGCCGCTGCAGTGAGCTGCGGATAATAAAATCCACGATCCCCAGCCATCCCACAGCAACCCGCAAATACAGGGATATCTGCTTTTTGCGCACAAGCCTTTCCAATGGCTTGCAATTTAGATAGCGATCCCATTTTAGTAACGGAACAAACAGGATGAAACACAATCGATTCTTTAGGATTAGTGATAGGTAATCGAGATAATAAAGTATCCGCTGCAAAATCAATCACATCCACAAACTGTAGTTGATCATAATATTGTTGATGCTGTGCAGTGAGATAATTTCGATACGTTTTGATGGTTTGTGTACAACTCGTTACATCTAATACAATTGGTAATTTCCCCTGCAAACTGGTCTTCCATAATTTTTCAATTGTGGCATTAGCCGTTTCACGAAAAGCATCGGTAAATCCTTTGGAAGAAAATACTTGGCCACAACACATGCTATTAATTTGTTCAGGAATGATTACTGAAATAGAAGCACGTTGACAAACTTTTAAAAATTGATCACCAGTTTGTCCTCCCATCATGCGTGAAATGCAAGAAGTAAAATAAACTACCTGCTGATACGGTTGTTCAATATTCAATGAACGTAAGCGTGAGCCCGGTGCTTTAATTTGATTATTCCATAAAGGGAAACTGGGTATCATTCGCTTGATGCCCCCAGTCAAACTAGTCATGAAACGTTTACCAAAAAGTTGATTCATCAAAAGCGAAAAGCGAATGAGTAGCCGCATCGTTCCTTCCAAGAACGAAAAATGTTGCGCAAATTGTTTGGTAACCCATTGTTGAAATCGACTATGATTTTCTTTTCGTAATCTTTTTACGAGCTCTCCGGTGTTAATGTCTACCGGACAATTCACTGCACACAAACCATCTACGGCACAGGTTTCTAACCCATCATATTGATAATCTTTTAGCAGCTCTTTTCGTGTTGACCAATTGCCTTGTTCCTCCAATCGCTTCATGGCTCTTCGAATACCAATACGACGTCGAGGTGTCAAGGTCAAATCTCTACTGGGGCAGGAACTTTCACAAAATCCACACTCAATACATTTGTCCACTTCTTCTTCTACGATAGGCATCACTTTCAAATCATGAATATGCGCAAGTGTGTCTTCCGTAATGATAATACCCGGATTCAATAATTGTGTAGGATCCACGGCTTGTTTGAGTTGCTTCATGATTCGGTATGCTGCGGGACCCCACTCTTTTTCTACAAATGCAGAAACCGCTCGTCCGGTACTATGTTCTGCTTTTAAAGCACCATCGTATTTATCTAATACCAACTCAAATAACTCATCATTAAATTGTCGATATAACTCAACATCCTCAGCTGAAAAAAATGATTGGGATACGACAAAGTGAAGATTTCCATCTTTGGCGTGTCCAAAAATGATTCCGTTTTGATAATTGTATTTTTCAAACAAGGCTTGAACATCCAGTACAGCCTCGCCCAAGCGCTCCACCGGAAAAGTAAAGTCCTCCATTAAGGCGGAAGTACCTTGCGCACGCATACCGGCTACAGAGGGATACATGCCTTTACGAATTTTCCAGAGTATCGCTTGCTCCTGTGCCTCTTTTGTAAAATGAGGAGGAAACAAGATAGGCAAGGATGAAAAAATTGGTTTGGCACGTTCAAACTGTTCATCC
>CAYFLE010000045.1:0-10498 GCA_964343645.1 uncultured Chitinophaga sp.
GATAATCTTGGAGCTCTTGTTGAGACGTTTTACCGCTTTTTTTCCAGCGGATGTTTTACTATTTCTGCCGCTAGCCAGTACTGCCAGTTGTTCCAACTATTTGATTGCTTTAGTTTCGTGGTTCAATTACCCTGTAAAAATACATAATTAATTGCCACCACTACTCCCCCCACTAGGACAACCATTTGTCAGCTATGCTACATTGGGTAGCACCAATGATGAAGGGCGACGCATGATTGAGGAGGGCGTAGCACAATCGGGTATGGCTATTTTTACAGCTAACCAGCTACAGGGCAAAGGACAACGAGGAAAAATATGGGCAAGTGAAAAGGACCAGGGGATTGCGTTGACTATTTTATTACAGCCTCATTTTTTAACGGTTTCGCAACAATTTTTATTGAGTGCGGCCGTGGCAGTGGGGGTTCGAAATTTTTTAGCAGAACACGTAGATCAGCCCGAACGCTTCACCATCAAATGGCCTAATGACATATACTATGACCACCGAAAAATAGCTGGCATATTAATTGAGAATTCAATTCGCCCTAACGCAGGCTGGCAATGGGCTATCATTGGAATTGGCATCAATGTCAATCAAGAAAACTTTTCAGCAGCACTACCGAATCCAATTTCTCTTTTTCAAATTACGCAGCAAAAAAATGACCCTTCCACCCTAGCAAAAGAACTTTGTCTTTCACTCCATCAAACCTTCCAATCGCTAGTGGAAACAACTTCGCACCAGATCATTGATGCATACCAATCACGACTGTACAAAAAAGGACAAGTTTGTTCCTTTAAAAAAGGAGACGTCTCTTTTCAAGCGATTCCGTTAGGTATCACACCAACTGGTGAACTATTGTTAGATCGTATAGAGCACCCCATTCAATTTGGCGAAATCGAATGGAAAATTGAACAGTCTTAACTAACTAAAATTTCCTCCGCGTGCATGCTGCTTTTTGGCTTATCAAGGATGCGCTCAATTTTTCCTTTCTCGTCAATCACAAAAGTGGTTCGGTGAATTCCCAAATAAGTTCTGCCATACATTTTTTTCTCGCCCCATACCCCATAAGCTTCCGCCAATTTGCGATCCGTGTCAACCAATAAAGGGAAAGGCAATTTATTTTTAGCAACGAATTTTTGATGAGAGGAGGCAGAATCCGGACTCACTCCTAAAACGATATATCCTTTTTTTAGGAGGACTTTGTAATGATCGCGCAAGTTACAAGCCTGAACAGTACAGGTAGACGTGAGATCTTTTGGATAAAAATAGAGCACTACTTTTTTTCCTTTGAAGGAAGACAATTTAATGGAGTTACCATCCTGGTCAGTTGTAGAAAATGAGGGGGCTTTATCCCCTACTTGTAATGAAATCATTTGCGTTTCTTTTTTTTGATCACTTTTTTAACGGGCGGTCGATAGGCGCTTCGCTTGATCCACCAACTTTGCGTGGTGGTGTTTCCAGCTAAATCTTCTACGGTTACTTGTAAATGATGTGTACCATAGGGACAGCGTTCGTCAAAGCGATAGATCCAGGTTCGACCTTTATCATTTGTAAAACGCAACCACTGGCCATTAAGTTCAGCACGAAATGATTTTATTACTCCAAAATTATCAGCTGGCGTAAATGCAATTCGAGTTAACGCGCTTACATTGATGGTGTCCCCTTTTCCTGCTAAGTGTACAAGGGGAGGTGTGGTATCTACAAAAGCTTGGAAATAACCAAAGTCATCAAATTTTGCCGTCACCCAATCACCCTCCCAAGTTGCCAACTTTGTTTTCCGAACTGCTCCATAACTTCTTTGCACCACTATTTTATTTTTTAATGAGGCAGGCACTATTTTATCGGGCTTGAGTCGAACCTCAAAATCTAAATGGACAGGTGTAGTAGGGTCATTTACTTGATGACGAGCCGTGATGGCCCCAGGTAGCAAGGGAAATAAATCTCTGCGATAAAAAATGGGAAGACTATCATACAAACCCCACTGAGGAAAATGTAATTCAAAATCTGGCTTCTTGATTTTTACTGGAATTTGTGGCGTAAAATGTGACGGTTCTTGTTTAGGTAATTGAGCTGGATTTGCCGCAGGACCTTTCCATGGAGCGTTTGTTTTAAGTGCAAAACGCAAAGTGGAAACATTGCCGTAGGCATCTTCTACTAAAATCTCCACCTCATGTGTAAGCGTATCCATCAAACGAATCACCCCATCATTTTTGATGCGATGATAAGCCACTCCATTTTCACCAGGCAACGCAGACAAGTGTTGGTAATACGCACCGCCCATTTGTTTATGTCGATAATCAATATGCGCATTGATATATCCCGTTTGTTCATAGTCAATGCTGTCTAAAATAAAAGCGAGCTGTGTCTCCCCATCTAATTGTAAGGTGGCACTATACACACCATTGGGATTCGTAGAGCCACTCACTTGATCATAGGTTTGCAAAGCAAAACTGAGTTGGCTCAAATCGGTTAGCAAAGGCTGTCCTGATAATAACTCGTAGCCTTCTTTTGTTTTTTTAATCGCAACTGGCTTGGGCGATTGTCCATTGACAGATCGGCTTCTATCATAGATAGCCAGTCCTTTAATTACAGGTGGAACTTCATCCGCTAAGGGAAATCCAAACAATAAGGGGTTCAACCGTCTTTCAGATTTTGTATCAATGATTTCAAAATGTAAATGTGGCCCCGCAGATCCTCCAGTATTTCCACTGTAGGCAATAAAACTGCCTTTTGAAACGGGAAATTGATTCGGCGTGAATTTTAGTTCAATGGCCCAACTTTCTTGTTCGTATTGTTTTTCAGTTACGTAGGCTTCAATGGCGGGGGCAAAATCATTAAGATGCGCATATAGTGTAGACAACCCGTTAGGATGCTGTATAATAATAAAGCGGCCAAAACTGAGGGGACGTACACCAATAGCAGCTATATATCCGTCTGCCGCTGCGTAAACGGGTAAATTTTCCCTCGCATCGGTACGGATATCCAATCCCATATGCCAATGATTATTGCGCAGTTCCCCAAAATTGGCGGTCAATTCCAAGGGGATGGCCATAGGATTGCGGAAATAGCCCTGCGGATATTGTGCTTTTTGTGCTAAACCAGTAAAATGTAGGAGAAAAAGGAGGGGAGTAAATACGGTAAAAAATCGCATGCGCAAAGGTAGGGCCGTGTCAAGAAATTTATTCAAAACCGCCCTCCGCAACGGCCAATTTCCCGTAGCTTTGCACAATTTGTTTTTTTTAAAATGCCAAAAGATACCTCCATCCGCTCCGTCCTGATTATTGGTTCAGGACCCATTATTATTGGTCAAGCCTGCGAGTTCGATTATTCCGGAACCCAGGCCGCCCGATCACTTCGGGAAGAAGGCATTAAAGTCATTCTGATCAATAGTAACCCCGCCACCATCATGACAGACCCGATGATGGCCGACCGAGTGTATTTGCTACCCCTTACGGTGGAGAGTATTGAAAAAATTTTACAGGAAAATGAAATTGATGCGGTGCTTCCGACCATGGGAGGACAAACAGCACTGAACCTTGCCAAAGAGGCCGAAGACCTAGGCATTTGGAAACAATATAATGTTCGATTGATTGGGGTTGATATCAAAGCCATTGACAAAGCAGAAGATCGTGAAAAGTTTCGCCAATGGATGATTGAGTTGGGCGTGCAAGTAGCAACCGCCAAAACAGCGAATTCATTTTTAGAGGGAAAAGAGTTTGCACAAGAAATCGGATTTCCCTTGGTGATTCGTCCTTCGTTTACATTGGGCGGAACCGGTGGTGGATTTGTACATGACAAAGACGATTTAGATGAAGCGCTGAATCGTGGACTACAAGCCTCTCCCATTCATGAGGTGTTAGTGGAACAAGCTGTACTAGGATGGAAAGAATATGAATTGGAATTATTGCGTGATGCGGCGAATAATGTGTGTATCATTTGTACGGTTGAAAATTTTGACCCGATGGGCGTACACACCGGTGACTCTATTACCGTAGCGCCTGCGATGACGCTCAGCGATACAGCGATGCAGTTGATGCGCAACACGGCTATTCGGATGATGCGTGACTTAGGTAATTTTTCGGGGGGCTGTAACGTGCAGTTTGCGTTAAACCCAGACACAGAAGAAATTATTGCCATTGAAATCAATCCGCGCGTAAGTCGTTCTTCGGCACTAGCCAGTAAAGCAACAGGATATCCGATTGCTAAAATTGCGGCAAAGTTGGCGATTGGTTATAACCTGGATGAATTAGAAAATCAAATTACCAAAACCACTTCTGCGTACTTTGAGCCAACCTTAGACTATGTGATAGTCAAAATCCCTCGTTGGAATTTTGATAAATTCAAAGGCGCCAACGATACCTTAGGATTGCAAATGAAAAGTGTGGGTGAAGTGATGGCGATTGGTCGCAGTTTTACCGAAGCAATTCAAAAAGCCTGTCAGAGTTTAGAGAATAATGCAGTGGGCCTCGGTTATTATGGGAAGAGCCTGATGCGTGCAGAGGAATTATTAGAGTATATCAAGACCCCAAAATGGGATCGCTTGTTCCGTATCAAAGATGCCTTACAAGCTGGTATTTCGGTGAGTTCTATTTCTAAAGCGACCAACGGAATTGATCGTTGGTTCCTCTATGAAATTCAAAAAATTGTCAACCTCGAAAAAGAGTTGGCGAAATATAGTTTAGAAGAACTCCCCATAGAATTATTAGAAGAAGCGAAAGTAGAAGGGTTCAGTGATGAACAAATTGCACGCATCGTGCGAAATGGAGATGAAGATGCCGTGTATGAAAAAAGAAAAAAAGCAGGCATCACTCGTGTTTACAAAATGGTAGACACTTGTGCAGCAGAATTTGAAGCAAAAACTCCTTACTTCTATTCCACCTTTGAAAAAGGAAATCACAATGAAAGCATTGTGACCGACAAGAAAAAAATTGTAGTGTTAGGTTCGGGGCCTAACCGCATTGGACAAGGAATTGAATTTGATTATTGCTGTGTACATGGATTGCTTGCCATTAAGGAAGCAGGATTTGAAGCGATCATGGTCAACTGTAATCCTGAAACGGTGTCCACCGATTTTGATATGGCTGACAAACTTTATTTTGAGCCAGTCTATTGGGAACATCTATGGGAAATCATTGAACATGAAAAACCAGAAGGAGTCATTGTTCAATTAGGTGGACAAACGGCGCTCAAATTAGCAGAACGTTTACACCAACGTGGCATTCGTATCATTGGTACTTCCTATGATAGTTTGGATATTGCTGAAGATCGGGGTCGTTTTAGTGATATGTTAAAGGAATTGGGAGTCCCCTATCCTGAATACGGAACCGCTTGGAATGTAGATGAGGCCATTGAAGTAGCGAACAAAGTGGGCTATCCAGTACTGGTTCGTCCATCCTATGTATTAGGCGGGCAGCGTATGCGTATTGTGATCAATGATGAAGAAGTAGAGAGCGCAGTAGTCAGTTTGCTCAAGCATATTCCAGGTAATAAAATTTTGATCGATCATTTCTTAGATCGTTGTCAGGAAGCAGAAATTGATGCCATTTTTGATGGGAAAGATTTTCATGTAATGGGCGTGATGGAGCATATTGAACCAGCAGGTATTCACTCTGGTGATAGCAATGCTGTATTGCCCGCCTTCAATCTTTCTCCGCTCATTGTACAGAAAATGGAAGAGTACGCCGAAAAAATTGCACGTGCATTGAAAATTCAGGGACTGATCAATATTCAGTTTGCGATAAAGGACGGAAAAGTATTTGTGATTGAAGCAAACCCCCGCGCTTCTCGTACCACGCCGTTTATTGCGAAAGCATACCAGATTCCTTATTTGAATGTAGCTACTAAAGTAATGCTGGGTACGCATCAGCTCAAGGACTTTACGTTTGAGAAAAAGCTGGATGGGTTTGCAATCAAAGAACCGGTATTTAGTTTCAATAAATTCCCCGGTGTCAATAAAGAATTAGGCCCTGAAATGAAATCAACCGGTGAAGCCATCCGTTTCATCAAAGACTTACGCGATCCTTACTTCCGTCAACTCTACAAAGACAGAAGTATGTATTTGAGCAAGTAAGACCCCCTTGCATTTTGATTCGGCATCGCATAGTTTATGCGCATGCATCCCGAATTAATTCGCCACTGGAATAAAGCCCCCTTTTTACTTCCACTCGCAGGGCTTATTGTGGGTATATTAGAATACACACAATTTTCACTCACACCTTGGCAAGTATTTATACAAGGGTTGGGGGCATTGATTGTCCTCCTCCTTTTTTTTGCCTTACCACTTCGTTGGCGCTTTCAACGAGCTAACTGGGGAATTGTTTTTTCATTGTTGCTTTTTGTTTCTGTGGGCGCCGCATTGACGCAACGCAAGGATATCCGCCACTCTAAAAACTGGATAGGCTATTGGATTCATCCTGACACATTCCTGGCCATGGAACTCACCCTTATTTCAGCGCCCGTTGAAAAAGAAAAAACTTTCAAAATCTTGGGTCAGTCAGAATGGGTTAAGACCGTTGAGACGATTCAACAGACAAGCGGAACTATTTTACTCTACTTGGCAAAAAGAAATAGTAATCAATCGTTACAACCTGGAGACAGAATCGTTATTTACAAAGTGCCCTCGCTAATTGAACAAGCAGGTAACCCAGGTGAAATGAATATGGTTCGTCGATATGCACAAGAAAATTGCACGCATCGCATTTTTTTAAAAGAAGGAGAGTACGAACTTTTAAAAGATAGAAAACCGGGCTACGGATTAGCCCGATTACTCACGCAACTAAAAAAATGGATTCTTCAACAAGTACACCAACACATCCCTGATAAAAAAGCAGCAGGACTTGCCATTGCCTTATTGATTGGCTATCGAGCAGAATTAGAGGCCGAACTGAGTCAAGTGTATGCAAACACGGGGGTGGTGCATATTATTGCTATTTCTGGTATGCACCTTGCATTGATTGGATGGCTCCTTCAACAATTGTTGCTCCCCTTTCACAAAAAAAGAGTACCGCAGATTATCGCACAACTCATTATCGTGCTTGTGATTTGGTTATTTAGTTTACTAGCCGATGCCACACCTTCGGTATTACGTGCCGCCATTTCATTTTCTTTAGTTGCGCTAGGTGTATTGATCGATAGAAAGCCAAATTCATTAAACTCCTTATTAGCAGCGGGATTTATTCTTTTAGTTATTCAACCATTGTGGCTCTGGGATCTTGGTTTTCAGCTATCCTTTTTGGCCGTGTTGAGCATCTTATTATTTGCCCCCTTCCTACAACGAATTGGGAAAAAATTACCCGGATGGATGCATGCCCCCTATCAACTAATAGCCGTTTCTATTGCTGCGCAAATACTAACTATGCCAATTAGCATCTATTACTTTCATCAATTCCCTGCTTCATTTTTAGGTAGCAACCTCATTGCCATCCCTCTATCTACCCTACTACTTTATTGCCTGATTGCATTATTAACCATTGGAATGTTTCAACCGATTGGGCACCTACTCGGATGGATGGCTACGCAATTAATTGGGTTAATGAATAATTGTATAGCCTGGATCGCTCAACTACCCGGACTCTTGTGGACACAACTTTACTGGACTGCACTGGAAGCCTTCCTGCTAAGTATTTTATTTCTTTTGATGGGTCATTGGATAATCAACCAATCACGCAGGGCATTTGTAAGTGCTCTATTCGTTATGATCGCGCTCCTTTTTTTGCAAGTACATGCAGTCTACACCAATCCCCGTCAAAAAAAATTGATTGTATATAACCACTCCACCATCACGGCATTTACTTGGATACAGGGGGTAGCGGCGGTCAGCTTTGCATCACGAAAGGATATAGAGGACTCCACACGTCTTGCCTATCTTATTCAACCTTGCTATGCCGTGTATCAAATTCGACAACCCAAAACACAATTGATACAATCGCTGATTTCAATTGGTGGTTGCACCTTATTGGTTCCTGACCGTACCCGCCTACCCCCCTCTACTGCTGGCCTCTCTGTAAATTATCTGCTGGTTTCAAGGGCTGCCCCGTTCCAAGGTGAAAACTGGATTAAATCGAGACGCATTCAATTTGCCCTATTAGATGGAACAATAGGCCCACAAACCCGAATAGCTTGGCGAAAGCAGCTACTAGCAGCAGGGATCCCTTTCTATGATATGAAACGATCCGGCGCTTTTGTACACTCCCTTCGATAAAGTACCTTTGTGCCTCCTATTTAATTTCCCTATGAACAAAACTATTCGTACTGCTTTAATCTCTGTTTTTTATAAAGATGGGCTTGAATCTTTAATTCGTTTACTACATCAGCAGGGTGTAACACTTTATTCGACTGGTGGAACCCAAACTTTTATTGAATCACTAGGAGTACCCGTGATACCCGTTGAAAATTTAACCAGCTACCCATCTATTTTAGGAGGTCGTGTAAAAACCCTCCACCCTATGGTATTTGGAGGCATTTTAGGGAAGCGAGATGACAACACACATATACAGGAAATGCAACAATACCAGATTCCTCGCATTGACCTGGTTATTGTCGACTTATATCCCTTTGAAGAAACCGTCGCCAATACGACTGATGAAAAAGCCATCATTGAAAAAATAGATATTGGCGGACCTTCCATGATCCGCGCCGCTGCAAAAAATTTCAGAGATGTCACTGTTATTGCGGCTAAAACCGAATATGCTAATCTAGAAAATATCTTAACAGAACAAAATGGCAGCATAACGTTAGCGCAACGAAGAGAATTAGCAACAAAAGCTTTTCAAGTAGTGGCGCGTTATGATGTAGCTATTGCAAATTATTTTGATCCTTCTTCCTCACTTCAATTTGTGAATGCAACCGCAAGTCCTCGCTCCCTTCGCTATGGTGAAAATCCACATCAGTCCGCTACTTTTTATGGTGAGTTAGCTAGCTTATTCCATCAATTAAATGGGAAAGAACTTTCTTACAATAACTTGGTAGACGTAGATGCTGCCGTACAATTGATCAGTGAATTTACAGCCACCACTTTTGCTATTATTAAACATACCAACGTTTGCGGAATTGCACAGCGAGATACTGTTAAAGAAACGTGGGAGGCAGCTTTAGCAGGCGACCCCGAAAGTGCATTTGGCGGTGTGCTAGTATGTAACCGCGAAATTGATGCTGCCACAGCGGAGGCCATTGCCTCTATTTTCTTTGAAGTGCTGATTGCTCCCTCATTTGCTCCGGAAGCGCTTTCTATTTTACAAGCCAAGAAAAACAGAATTTTATTGGAGCAAAAACAAGCCATCACTGCTGGCACTCAATTTAAATCAGTGCTCAATGGCGTGCTCACGCAACAAAATGATAGCGGGAATTACGTGGAATGGAAAGAGGCAGGTGGAAGAAATTGTACCTCGACAGAAAAAGAGAACTTAGATTTTGCTAACCTAGTTTGTAAGCATTTAAAATCAAATGCCATCGCACTGGTTCAAAACAAACAACTCATTGGAAAAGGTTGCGGACAAACCAGCCGTATTGATTCACTGAGACAAGCCCTAGAAAAAGCCAAACAGTTCAATGCGAATCTACAAGGCGCTGTATTAGCCAGTGATGCCTTTTTCCCCTTTGATGATTGTGTAAAAATGGCGCATGCTGCTGGAATAGTTGCATTTATTCAACCCGGAGGATCTGTTCGCGATCAAGACTCCATTGATTACTGCAAACAAAATAATTTAGCCCTCGTAATTACCGGCCTGCGTCACTTCAAACACTGATGACAGCCTTCAACCCTTTTACCCTTCACAAAAAAGGTACACGTACCAAAGCATTCATGGCAGTGATTGCTGTTTGTATTCTTTGGGGAACAACTTGGGTAGCTTCCAAAGAAGGAGTCCGACATATTCCTGCTTTACAATTAGCGGGCCTACGTCAGTTAAGCGCAGGTATTCTTTATGTGAGTTATTTCTTGATCGTTGGTGCTGCCTTCCCCAAAGGAAAGGAATGGAGACCCCTGTTATTACTAAGTTTATTGAACTTTATTTTAAGCAACGGGCTAAGCACTTGGGGAGTCAAATATATTTCTGCCGGTCTCGCCGCCATTATGGGCGCCATTTTTCCGATATGGCTAGTAGTAATTAGTTTATTTACTTCTAAAGAACAATTACCGCGAAAAGCCATTATTGGATTAGGGCTTGGTTTTGCAGGAGTATGTGTCATTTTTTATGATCACTTGCAGGATTTTTTAAATCCTGATTTTCGATTTGGCATTTTACTTTCTTTACTAGCAACCTGGAGCTGGGCATTTGCCACTACCTATACCAAAAAGCAAGCGGCGCATTTCAACCCCTATTTTAGCATGGGCCTCCAAATGTTAATCTCCGGAAGCATTTTGACCCTTGGAACAAATGCCAGTGGCTACGCCATCCCATTGCAGGCTATTCCCTGGCAGTCCTGGGCCGTGATTAGTTATATGGTTTTAATGGGTTCCGTTTTTTCTTTTCTCTGTTATCTCTATGCGCTCCAACACTTACC
>CAYFLE010000046.1:0-10452 GCA_964343645.1 uncultured Chitinophaga sp.
TCCAATAAATCCCTGAGGGCCCTTGACAAAAAGTGGATGAACGTTCTTCTAGCAACGGAATAATATCCCATTCCTTTGAATATGGATTGAATTGCTTAAACATTCCATTTGTCTTCCAAAATCCATATCCGCCAAATGAATAGACTACTGAATCCAATGTAAAATTGGCAGCACAAAAATTATTCCCTGCATACAAAGTTGAGTCAATCCTTTTTATATGAAATACATCTGCAGTTAGGGGCATTACCTCATATAATAAACCAGTTCCGGCAATTCCAAGCAGTAATTGGTGATTAGTTTTAACAAGATATTGTTTATTGTAGGGGTAACGCTTATCCAGCTCGGCGGGGAAAAGACCAGTCAAAGAGGGTGTGTAAGTGGATGCAATCGGCTCTTTTGCTTCATACAATCGCTGCAATAATGTGGAGCGCAATGGTTGCGCTTGAAGAGTAACCAGCGTCAAAAAGAAAAAAACAGTTGTTAGTCGAATAGACATCGTATGAATTTACAGGAAATCAAGCGATCCTTACAAAATTTGAATAAATTCATAAAAAACTAAGCTATGAGTATCGACCTTGCAAAGTTCAGAATATCAAATGTGGATAGAGCTATCAACGGTTTTAATTGCTATCAAAACCAACCGCTCACTTATTGGACAACTGCCCTAGCGGGAGAAGTGGGTGAATTATGCAATATGATTAAAAAAATACAACGCGTTGAAAATGGGGGTGTAGATGGGGGGAGCAGCTATAAAGCATCGCAAATCACCCAAGAGATGCTGGAGGAAGAAATTGGAGGGATTGCCATATACCTAGACCTATTGGCGTCGCTATTAAAAATTGACTTGGAGCAGGCCATGATAGAAACATTTAATAAAAAATCAGCCCAGCTTGGATTTCCTCATCGCGTTTGAGCACCTTCCACCCCAGCCTTTCGCATACGATTATATGCTGCTGGAAGAGCCCGTTTAAATCGCTCGTAGGTAGCTTGCGCGATGTTTTCGCGATCAAAAGGTACAAACCGAACAAACTGATTCCCCGACCCTGCTTTTCGACCATATTTATAGGAATACGTAAACCAACCATCATTTTGAAGTTCAATTTCTTTTAAATCAAGATTGGGTACAGCAATATAAAAAGCATCCTTTTCAATTGTAGATAGACTCGTTGAGTTGGGACTAGAACCCAGCTTTCGCAATGCTAAAAAAGCCTCTTTAGCCGTTTCAATAGCGGGATCAATCAATTCAACTTTTTCAGCTAAAACACTTCTGTATCGATAGGAATCGCCCTCTTTGTAATTATACAGCCCCTTTAATACAGATGAGATTGTGTCTTTTAAAAAAGGGTAATGCGTACATCCCAGTATGAGTGTATTTAAGGGTAATTGATATTGCTCTCGTTTCATTTTTTCCAAAAGTGTAACTAAGTGGTAACGCACATAATTGACAGGGTCATTCAATTGCATTTCTGTGCACTTGCCCTTGTCATCATACTCACAAAGCAAACTGTTCCCAGATGAGATAAAACCATACACCGTTGACAAAGCTGGATCAATTGGATATTTTGTATTTGACAGCGAAGGTCCCTTGTAATCCGTCCTCGGCTTTGATACTTGATCAGCTAAAAAACTCCAATCACGGTCAATACTTTCTGCCAATCCGTATCCTCCCTGACTAACAATGGAAAGTTGTTGCATGCCCATTGTTGATCCAATTAGTTCTAATGCTTTAGGATATCCATTGGAAGCTACTGTCCCTACTGTTGCAAAAACGCCAATGGTGCCTCTCTCCTTTTGCTGAAATTGTAAGGCTGCTTTACACCCCGCATCAATTACGCCAACCACTGGGATCGAAGGACCCATTTTTCGTTTAATATCCGTTAAAGCGTAAGCAGTGGCAGTATTACATGCTACTACAATCATTTTAGAGCGGGGCTTTTGATTAGTCACATATTCCCCCGCAACTCTTTTTTGGTAGGTGGAGTCGGTAGCCAAAAAGGACATGCATCGTAAAATTTGCTCTTTTAAAAAATCTGTTTTCCCCTCAGCCGCATAATTGCCATAAGGCATGTTAGCTTGATCTGCTAAGTAATTAAACACTTCTCCTTTAAAATCAGGAATTCCATCCGCACCGGGTTTACCCGTTTGGTTGTTAAAAGCATCCAAATTCAACATAGCTTCTAATACTGTTAATCCACCTGTACCTGAGTCAAAAACTCCTATCGGTTTACGTTGGCCATTAACAACACTTAGTTGAAAAGTGATTAGTAAGCATAGTAATAGGCGACATTGTTGTTTTATCATACTGGAAAGTTAGGAGATATTTGATACTTTTAAGCAATGAGAATTTGTCTTTGGGCCATTGGGAAAAATCATGAGTCCTATATCAAGGAGGGCACTGATACCTTTACAAAAAGGCTTAGCCATTATTTTAAAACAGAATGGAATCTACTGCCTGTCCCGAAACAATCGGGCATGCTAAGTGAAATGGATCTACGTAAAAAAGAGGCCGCATTGTTACAGGACTGGATCAACCCGGAGGATTATTTGGTGCTACTGGACGAAAAAGGAAAAGAGCTCTCCTCCCCTGAGCTCGCTAGTTTTTTACAAAAAAGAGCGAATGAAGGAAACAAGAAAATTATTTTCCTGATTGGCGGTGCATACGGGGTTGACCCATCTATACAAAAGAGGGCAAATTTTATATGGAGCCTATCCAAGCTAGTCTTCCCCCATCAATTAGTGCGGCTGATACTGGCTGAACAATTGTATCGCGCTGCCACCATTTTAAAAAACGAAAAATATCATCATTCCTAATGCTAACAGGGACTCAATTAATTATTCTTCTCACTGCAATAATTAGCATTGCCGGGTTTTCAATTGTCACTTTAAAAGACCGATTACTATGTAAACCCTATTTGATCAAAGAAAAAAATCAATGGTATCGGTTTTTCACCAGCGGATTGATCCATGCAGACTGGGAACACTTACTATTCAACATGTTCACCTTATTCCTTTTTGGACAAACAGTTGAAAACCATTTTTCAACAGAAAGACTATTTTTCGTAAATGGAAAATCAGTCTACCTCTTACTTTATTTTTCTGCCCTCCCAATAAGTTTAATAACTACTTACTGGAGATACAATAAAAACCCTCGATATGCAAGTTTAGGAGCGTCGGGTGCAGTTAGTGCCGTTCTCTTCACGGCCATTCTATTGGATCCCACCATTAAAATTGGGTTATTTATTTTACCCCCAATAATTCCTGGTTTTTTATTTGGCCCCCTTTACCTATTGTTGTCTTCCTATTTAGGTAAGAGAGGAAAGGACAATATCAACCATGCTGCACATATTTCAGGAGCGATTTACGGCGTGATTTTCACGTTGGCAGCGGATATATATGTATTCTCCTCTCCAATAATTTTAGAAAACTTTATCGCCAGCATAAAAGCCTATCTACAATGAGGTGGAAGATTTTTTGAGTTGAAAAACATTTTCTGAATTACTCGTTAACTTAAATCGATCATCAATCCGGTGACCCACCACCCAACAGATTTTGTCACCGCTGGTCAACACCCACACCTTTTCTTTTTGAGTTAATGAAAGTTTCAAGTCGATCAAAAACCGAGAAATCTTTTTCTTTTTAGGCATCCCTAATGGATAAAAATAATCCCCTTCCCTCCACTTACGAAGCGTAAGCGGAAATTCGAGTTTGCGTAAATCTAAACAAGCCAACTCCTCATTACCCACCTTACAATTTTCTTTTTTTAATTGATCCATCAATAAAATGCCATCCACAAAATTTAACTCACTATCGGATTGCGTTATTGAATAATAATTATAATGTTTAGAGAGAGACGGTGACAAGATCAGCATTTTACGATTTCTGATTAACCGCCACTCACCTCCTACTGCTTCCAACTGTGCCCCTGTCCGCGCATGCAGTAGTAAGGCAGCCTCTTTGGTTTGTCCTGCGCTAAATCCAAAAGGCGACAAGATCTCATACAGTAGGGATGTTTTTTCAAACTTTACTAATTGAGCAATAGAAATTTGAAACTCTTCCCCCTCTTTGAGTAAATACTTTTGTCGAAATTGATCCATGAAATACTGCATCAATTCATTTGACTGCTGCACTCTTAATTTATTCTCTATCAAATTAGAGTTGGCAGATGGAAATACTTTTTCGACAGCGGGAATAATTGTATGTCTGAAATAGTTGCGCGTATAGTCTTCTTTTAAGTTGGAGGAATCAGTAACAAAATTGATTCCATGATCTGTCGCATAAGTACGTAGCTCTAGCTGACTAACAGATAAAAGGGGTCTCAAAATATTGCCTGAAATAGCAGGAATACCCATTAGTCCTTTTAATCCAGTACCCCTAAAAAAATTCATAGCAATGGTTTCTGCGTCATCTTCTTGATGATGTGCAGTTAGTACCCATTTCAAATGCGATTGCGTGATGAGTAATTGCTCAAACCAATCATAACGAAGCATTCGAGCGGCCTCCTGAATGGAAATCTTTTTTTCTTCAGCAAATGCTACTGTGTTAAACTTTTTTGAATGAAAAGGTATTTTTCTTTGGGCCGCAAAAGATTTGACAAATTGTTCGTCTCTTTCACTTTCAGTTTCCCTTAAACCAAAATTACAATGCGCTAGCTCAATTTGAAGCCCAGCTCGATGGCACAAATCACAAAGTACAGTAGAGTCCATTCCTCCACTTGCGGCAACAAGAAAGCCATCATCCCATTTTACGGGGCCAAAGGCAAGTAGTAATGACTTAATATCAATCAAGCAATGTTCATTAAAAGGTTAATTCCTCCCAAGCGCCTCTCAATTCATTTAATGCATGTAGATCATTGGACTTTTTAGCCTGTTCCATCCCTTTTTCATAGGTTTGAACAGCAGCCGCATGATCGCCACATCGTTCTAGTAATTTGGCTAAATGATAATAGCTCCCCACATAATGGGGATCCTTGTCTAACAGTTTTTCAAAATACTGCCTTGCTTGTTGATCGTCTCCTAATTTAATACACTCTAACGCTAGCGCATGCTGCAAAAAGGAGTCCCCCGGATTTTGGGTTAAAAGTTCTTGCAATTTAGCAATGCGGTCCATCGGTTATAAATTATACAATAAAAACTATTGGTATTCCTTTTTTTGAAGCAGCGGCAAAACTTATCTTTGCATAGTTGCAATAACAACTAATTGACAGGTTTAATCTAACGCACATGAAGATCTTGGTATGCATCAGTAAAACGCCGGATACCACGGCAAAAATAGCCTTCACGGATAACAACACGAAATTTGATACAGCGGGTGTACAATGGATTGTTAACCCCTGGGATGAATGGTTTGCGCTAGTCCGTGCCATTGAAATTAAAGAAGCAGATCCTACTGCTCTAGTGCACCTGATTACGGTTGGGGAAGCTGACACCGATCCCATCATTCGCAAAGCCCTTGCACTAGGAGGTGATGAAGCAATTAGAGTAAATGCCGTTGCAAGCGATGGCCAGTTTGTTGCTGAACAAATTGCGGCTGTTGCAAAGAATGGAAATTATGATCTGATTTTGACTGGTAAGGAAACGATCGACCATAACGGTTCCTTGGTTGGAGGAATAGTAGCAGGTCTATTAGATTACTCCTATGTTAGTTTAGCAACAAAGCTTGAATTAGAGGGTAATCTAGCTATTGTTACTAAAGAAATCGAAGGGGGTGAAGAGGTTTGCGAAGTACCCTTTCCGTTAGTTATCAGCGCACAAAAAGGGATGGCCGAAGCAAGAATTCCGAATATGAGAGGAATAATGGCTGCCAGAACTAAGCCATTACATGTGATAGAACCAGCGGTTACTTCTCCCCTTGTTTCCGTTCAACAATATCATTTACCAGCAGCAAAATCGGGCGTAAAACTGATTCCCGCCGATCAACCTGAAGAATTAGTAAGATTATTACGGGAAGAAGCAAAAGTGATTTAAACCAATTAATTCCACTACATGAGCATTCTAGTATATATTGATTTAGCAGAAGGAAAAGTAAAAAAATCGGCACTTGAAGTCATTACATATGGTGCCGACTTAGCAAAAAAGAAAAATGAAAAGTTAACAGGTGTGGTCATTGGCGCTTGTACTGATAATTTAGCAGAGCTAGGAAAATACGGCTTACAAGAGGTATGCTGGATTTCCAAAGAATCTTCACGGACAAGCGCTCAAGATACTGATGCAAAAGCGTTGGCAGAATTAGCAGAACAGCTGAATGCGACTACCCTGCTTTTTTCTCACTCACTAAATGGAAAATTACTTGCCCCCTTAGTGGCTGCTCATCTCAAAGCAGGTTTAGTAACAGGAGTAATAGAACTACCGGATACTTCACAAGGAACTTGTGTCAAGAAATCTGTTTTTTCTGGCAAGGCATTTGCAAGTATCGAAATCAAAACCCCTCGCGCTGTATTAACTATAAATCCAAATTCTTACTCCATTAAAGAGTTAGGTGGAGAAGCGACTGTGACATCGTCTAACATACAAATCCCTGCCTCTAAAATAAAAACAAGGTCAGTCCAAAAAACTACCGGTGAACTATCACTTACGGAAGCAACCACCGTTGTCAGTGCCGGCAGAGGATTAAAAGGGCCTGAAAATTGGGGTATGGTTGAAGAGTTAGCAACTACCCTACATGCAGCACTCGCCTGCAGTAGACCCGTAGCTGACGCTCACTGGCGTCCTCACCACGAACATGTGGGGCAAACCGGGATTGCAATTGCTCCTAACCTCTATATCGCTATTGGAATATCAGGCGCTATACAGCACCTAGCTGGGGTAAACAGAAGTAAGGTGATAGTAGTCATTAATAAAGACCCGGAAGCACCCTTTTTCAAAGCCGCAGATTATGGAATTGTGGGAGATGCCTTTGAAGTAGTACCCAAAATAACGGCTGCGCTCAAAAAGTAAAAATCCAGTTAGGCATCCGACTTATTCCGTTTTATATTTGTAAATCGGATGAAAAAAATCGAACTTGAAATAATTGCGATCTCTCACAGCATTACACAAAGTCAATCCTATGCTGTAGTGTTAGGCGAAGTAAATGGATCGAGAAGATTACCCATTGTCATTGGTGGGTTTGAAGCGCAGGCAATTGCAGTTGCCTTAGAAAAAATGAATCCTTCCCGTCCCCTGACACATGATTTAATGAAAAACTTTTTGATCGCCTTTGGCATTGATTTACATGAAGTAATTATCAATGATTTACAAGAGGGCGTTTTCTATTCGAAACTAGTTTGTTCGAATGAGCAAGACACCATTGAAATAGACTCAAGAACATCTGACGCGATTGCGATGGCAGTGCGGTTTGGTTGCCCTATTTATACTTTCGAAAATATTCTTCAAAATGCTGGAATTTTATTAGAAGAATCTGAAGAGAGCAAAAAGAAAAAGACGGGAGAAGAATCGTTAGAGGAAGAAATTAAAAAAACAGGCAACGAGGATCTGAAACAAATGAGCGTGGAGGAGTTAACTCACCTTTTGAATGAAGTATTAGAGACCGAAGATTATTTACGCGCTATTGCCATACGTGATGAAATCAATAGTCGTAATCAGGAGAACTCATAGCATCTATTCATGATTGTATTTCCCAATTGCAAAATCAATCTCGGCTTGCGAATCCTTCGCAAACGAGCAGATGGATTTCATGATCTAGAAACAATCTTTTACCCCGTGCCCGCCACGGATGTGTTGGAGGTGCTTTTAACCTCAACGAATTCAGAAAATATTTCCTTCACACAAACTGGTTTTCCCATAACAGGTCCAGCTGAGAGTAATAGCTGTATAAAAGCCTATCAACTTCTCAAAAGTCAGTACTCTTCCATTAAAGGCCTTCACGTTCACCTCCATAAGAACATCCCAACTGGTGCAGGCTTAGGAGGTGGAAGCTCAGATAGTGTGGCTATGCTTCAGGTGGTTAAAGACTTATGCCAACTCCCTCTTTCCCAAGATGAACTAGCAAACTATGCACTTCAGCTTGGAAGTGATTGCCCCTTTTTTTTGCTTAATAAGCCTGCCATAGCTACCGGTAGAGGTGAAGTATTAAACGAAATTTCCCTTTCATTAAAGGGCTATCACTTACTATTAATAAATCCAGGTATTTCAGTTTCTACTGCGGAAGCTTTCAGCGGATGCGTACCCAACAACACAGGAAAATCATTAGCAACAATTATACAAGCACCAATAGAAACTTGGAAAAAAGAATTACACAATCAGTTTGAAGAAACGGTATTTCTTCAACATCCAGTTTTAGCTAGTATAAAAAAAGAACTATATGAAAGTGGTGTTATTTATGCTTCCATGAGTGGAAGCGGAAGCACCCTTTTTGGCATTTTTCCAGGGTCAACCCCTACACCCCACTCGCTCTTGAAAAAATTTCCTTGGACGAGATGGCTAAAACTTTCGTAATTATGAGTATTCAACAATGACCGAAAACACAAAATACCATATTGAACTAGAGGAACAGTTTGTTGCACATAATTATCACCCACTTCCTGTAGTGTTACAGCGCGGTCAAGGGATTTATTTATGGGATGTTGACAATAAAAAATACGTAGATTTTTTAAGCGGCTATTCTGCTGTTAATCAGGGCCATTGTCATCCTAAAATTATTGATACCTGTATTCAACAAGTCAAACAATTGACACTTACAAGCAGGGCCTTTCACCATAATCAGCTAGGCGAATTTGCCCAATTCATAACTGCCTATTTTGGCTACGACAAGGTATTACCCATGAATACCGGTGTTGAAGGAGTAGAAACAGCCATCAAAATGAGTAGAAAATGGGGATATGAAAAAAAGGGTATTGCTGAAAATAAGGCGAAAATTATTGTCTGTGAAGGCAACTTTCATGGCAGAACAACAGGAGTAATTTCATTTAGTAGCGACGAAGACTCTACCAAAAATTTTGGCCCCTTTCAACCAGGATTTATTTCCATCCCCTACAACAATATAGAAGCATTAACTGAAGCATTAGTTGATACAAGTGTCATTGCTTTTTTAATGGAACCTATTCAAGGCGAAGCTGGCGTAATCATTCCTGACGATGGATTTTTAGCGAAAGCGGCAGCACTATGCAAAAAAATGAATGTTCTTTTTATTGCAGATGAAATTCAAACAGGAATGGGAAGAACTGGAAAAAAATTAGCCTGTGACCACGAAGGGGTAAAACCAGATATTTTGATACTGGGTAAAGCGTTGAGTGGTGGATTATTCCCCATCAGTGCAGTATTAGCAAATGATGAAATCATGCTTTGCATTCAACCCGGCCAACACGGCTCTACATTTGGAGGCAATCCATTGGCTTGCGCGGTTGCACAAACTGCTATCGCTGTGCTGGAGGAAGAGAATCTCGTAAACAATGCGGAACAAAGAGGAGTTGAACTCCGAGAAACAATTCGTGCGTTTAACCATCCAAACATTGCAGCCATAAGAGGAAAAGGCCTACTGAATGCAATTGTTATCAGCCATCCCGATCCAAATGCTGCTTGGAATCTATGTTTAGCCATGATGCAAAATGGGCTCTTAGCAAAGCCAACGCATGGCGATAAAATCAGATTAGCCCCTCCACTCACTATTACAAAAGAGGAGTTGCAAGCAGCACTTGCCTTACTTGAAAAAAGCTTAGAAGTGTTTAATTAATTCGTCCAATTTTTTTTATTTCTAGCTTTCCTTCATTCTCTATTACGAATAGGTAAACTCCTGCCCTACCAATTGCTGAAGAACAAGACACATGAATGAGTGTAGAAGTTTGCGTAGATGAATAGTACGTCGCCCTACCCAATAGCTGCCCAAATATTGTATACACACTGAAAGTTGCTTTCCCCATTAACATATATTTAAAATACACGTCTGACTCATGAAAGCTTAGGCTATTTACGCTTTTTTCAAAAATTTTATCACTTACCCATTGTACAGTTCGTATAGGACTTTCTGTGCGCGAACTATCTACATCTATCTGCTGAATTTTATAAAAAGCAAGTCCCGGATGTGGAAATGAATCCACAAATTGATACTGATTTGAGGTAGATAAACTTTGATTACTTGTAGAGGGCACAAATCCTAGTTTGCGGAATACCACTCCATCTGTAGATCTGCATACAGTAAACCCGCTGTTGTTATACTCTTCATTTGTACTCCACGCTAAATTTATGGTTGAAGCAACCGGATAAGCTAAAAAGTTTTGCCATTTCAGGGGCAAACTTTCCGGCATAACGATTCCTTGTATCTGTAAATCATCCAAACGCCAATTAGCAATATTAATTGCCGCATTTCCTACGCCTCCATATCCAAATAGTTTAAATACAATCACTGATTTAGAGGGCGATGTGGGTAAGGGAAAATCAAAATAACTCCACTCACTATTTGCTAGTAACACGTTCGTCAATAAAGGAGCTTGAAAGACATCCATGCTGGAAAAAAGGGCAAGAT
>CAYFLE010000047.1:0-10294 GCA_964343645.1 uncultured Chitinophaga sp.
GTGGTCAATAAATTATTGGTAGACTGAATGGCTTTCTCCCCCGTATTCATGAGCATAAAGCAACCTGTTCCATAGGTATTTTTAACCATGCCGGGGTCGATGCATAATTGTCCGAATAAAGCAGCTTGCTGATCACCCGCTACTCCCGCAATGGGAATGGAGTGACCGGGAATTACTTCACAATGGCCGAGTACACCGGAGCTAGTAGTTACTGTAGGTAAAATCGACGCGGGAATATCAAACAGCGCTAACAATTCTTGATCCCATTGTAAAGAGTGAATATTATATAGCAAGGTACGAGAGGCATTAGTCACATCCGTTGCATGTACTTTTCCATTGGTTAATTTCCAAATCAACCAACAATCCATGGTGCCAAAAGCAAGTTCTCCTTTATTAGCTTTTTCACGCGCACCAGGTATATGATCGAGTAACCATTTTATTTTCGTTGCCGAAAAATAGGCGTCGAGAATTAATCCTGTTTTTTCTTGTAACAGGGGCGCTTTCCCTTGTGCGCGAAGACTATCGCAGAATTCAGCGGTTCGTCTGTCTTGCCACACAATAGCGGGAGCAATAGGTTCTCCGGTATTTCGATCCCAGAGTACCGTCGTTTCTCGTTGATTAGTGATCCCAATCGCTGCAATTTGTTGGGGTTGGATTCTTCCCTTTGCTAACACTTCCACAAGCGTACCTAATTGCGTCTCCCATATTTCATGGGCATCATGTTCCACCCACCCCGGTTGCGGATAATGTTGTTTGAATTCTTTTTGTGCAATTCCCACGATGGATCCCGTGGCATCAAATAAAATACTGCGACTGCTGGTGGTTCCCTGATCCAGTGCCAGAATAAAAGTAGGTTGCATGCAAGCGGTTTGGCTTGCTCAAGATAACAAAATGTGCGGAAGCTTTGTTATCTAAAAGTCTAATCCCATGGCCAAATGATACTGGGGTTTTCCTTTGAACAAGCCATTCATTTGCCAGCCAGCGTCTAGTCGTAAAAAATAACCCAGCAGTGTGCTGCGTGCGCCAAATCCATAACCGCCCGCAAAGGGCCCAATACCACCTGCTTTTACGCGGAAGGTTACAGGAGCAGAGCTATAGGAAACATACGGTCTTTCTAATTTATCATACGCGCCATTCCAAGCAGTTCCCAGATCAATGAATTGTACCAATTGGAAATTACGGAGGAACGCACTGTTGATGGGTCGATTGATGAACGTAGAAAATACAGGAATGCGCACTTCACTATTTAACACTAAGGCATTGTTTCCATTGGCTACATTTTGTTTGAAGCCACGCAGATTCACCGCCAAGGATTCAAAAGAATATTCTGCATCTGGATCAGGCGTATTCGCAGGATCAAAGTAACGATAGGTTCCATCTTTACGCTGATTCTGCCCAAACAATAACCAATTGTCAACACCACCGAGATAATAAATAAACTTTTGAGATCCCCACGAAAAATCACCCGCGCCTCGGACGGCCCACGTGATATTGCGATAAATGGGTAAAAAATAGCGGGCATCAAATCCCATATTCATGGTAAAAGGAAAATCACCGGTAGACGTTTTCACATTGTTTCCAATCTGCGCATTATAATCCCAATACAATTTCCAACGAAGACCATTCCAGATATTTAAGATAGGGGTGATGGCGTCGTCATGAATAAATTCCACATGGGCTAACGCATATTTTTTAACCAGATCTTTTCCTTTGAGTGATTGATCGGGGAAAGCAGGATTAGCCAGCTTCACATACCGATCATTTCTGAAACCTGCATTGATGCGTAAACTTCTCACTTTATTGAAGGGATAGCTAACAGTGAGTTGATATAAGTTAGAATGCAATTTGGTATCAAAGAATACCGTGTCTGTATAAATAGGTGGATTCTTTACTGTATTGCGATAGTAAGTAAATCCATAGTCAATTCGCTTTTTTAGATACTGCGTGGTAAAAACATATTCATTCGCATCTAGGTTGGGGCTGATGCGATAACCCCCAGCAAATTTTACATCTTCCATTAAGTCGGATGTTCCAATTCGTACAATACCATTGAGTGGATTGTTATTGCTTAGTGTAATAGGGCCATATCCACCTTGATAGGGTTGATAGCGAGTAACCAACACATTATTATTAAAACCAGATACTAGATAGTCATTAAAAAATTTCGGAGGACGATATTCGAAGATCTTGCTCTTTTTTGTAGCAGTTGATTTAGCGGGCGTTTTTCCTGCTGTTGCCGTGACGGTGGTCGGTTCTTCATCAAATCCTGTGCTGAAGATATTTTGATTCTTTTTAGCAGTGGTGTCCACTTTCACGGGAGCAACGGGAGCAATGACCTTCCGCAGATTCTTTTTTTCTTCCTCTACTAATTTGCGCACATACTCCGTAGGTCTAGCGGTGATATTTCTTCTGCGTAAAGTGTTTTCGTCAATCTTTAATCGGTACAATAGTTTAGCATCTCCTAAACGAACTACCTCGCTGACTTGTTGGTTATCGCCAGCGGTGCGAGTTTCTAATAAACTACTTTGATAATTGGTCAAGGGGAAAATATAAGCAGAGTCCAGTGTTACGGAAACAAAACCAACCGAGTCTACATCTGTTTTATCCCAGTCTTTTAAAATGCTATCTACTTCTGCTTTCGCTGGATTACGTAACACTTCATCGCCAATGAAAATCAGCGTATCTAAGCCCGCTCTTTCGGTTGTAAAGAAACCTGCATAACGATTGCCCACTCCATTTTCATCACTCACAAAAGTGAAGTGACTGGTATTATACTGCGAAGGGTAGCGAGCGTTGCCTCTGGATAAATTGGTCAACTTGGTAATTTGTCTGGACTCACTCTTGTTCCAATTGTCAACCAGAAAAATATTGAAGGAAGAATGGGGTTCTTCATCACCCGCTTGCTCCCGGGTAGCGACGGGGCGGTTACTTGAAAAGATGATTCCTGTTTTATTCGGGAACGCAACAAAAGAAGGATCCAGATCATCGTATTTATCATTGGTGATCTGTTCGATGTTTTGCTTATCGATTTTGTAGGTATAAATATCAGACTGACCACTACGAACGGCACTAAAAATAAGGGTGTTGTTGTCCAACATGTATTTCATGTCTGTGATCTGATCAAATTTTTCAATCACTTGTTTGTTGATCTTGATTCGGCGAACCATATCGTATACAAAAAAGTTGATTTTACCTTGATCACTATACAATACCGCGAGTCTGGTGCCCTTACCATCCCAAGCTACCAATGGATAATTGGGATTTTTATCCATTTCACGCGATAGCACCCCTTGTTTAAGTAAGATGCGGCGGTTGATGAAGTTTTCCATCAGCACCAATTGGATTCTACCTTCTTTGTACTCGGTAACAGCATAGGAGAAACTACGGGGAACTGGATTGGCATTGAAGCGATAAAAATCTTTTTTACCAGCGTATTCACTAACGGCAAGTTGGCCTCGCGGTGCATTTCGTCGACCCCGGATGTCTTTAAAATAAACATCTTGCATGTCGGTCATAAAATCTTGCAAGAGCACTTTGAATTTTCGCTTAGCTAATTTGTAAGACGCATTATTCAAATTGCGAAAGGAGCGAGCGAGGTATAAAAAGTAAGTGACTTTGTTTTTGCCGTATTTATCTGCGATGTATTTCCAAAATGCATGACCGGCTAATTCCGGTTTTTCAAAAGCAAAATGATAAAAGTTTTTATACAGCCCAGCTAGCATTACGGCACGTAGTTCGTCATCCAAATCCGTATTCCAATTTTCTGCGGCGTACATCACATAGCCATCCGTTAACCATTTAGGAAGATCCAACAAGGTTTGGTTAGTGGCCATATCGCCAATGTCTTCGCCAAATAAAATATTCTCCACTAAGTTGCGGGCTATCCCTTCGCGAATTTGATATCGCAGGTGTTGATGATTCCCGTCAAAATAAACGATCATCTTATTGTTCACCAGCTTGGTTAGTCCACCTGTGTTTTGCCAATCAATGCCCAACCCAATATTGGATTGTTGCATTTCATCGTAGTTATTGTACACAACAATATTGATCCGGCGTTGCATGCCATATTCCACAAATGCTTCCAAGCCGGGTAATTCTTGTTCGGCAATTTTGCCCACATATTCACCCAGTCCTAATCCGTCTTGACTGAAATAGCAATTGAAATTATCAGTCTGTAGATATTTCCATTTGAATTTTTGGTACTGCACCCGGTTTTTACCGAATTGTACTGTATTGACCTGCGCTTGCACCGTTGTAAAGGCAACTAAAGCCAGGCAAAGTTTCAACCACCGCAAACTATTCATATTTATCTTTGTAAATCGACTTTAAAAGTACGAAAACCCTACTATGTTGACCGTCCAATCCCTGTTGTTCAGTCCTGTTCAGGAAAATACCTATCTGGTGTATAACGAAAAGGGGGATACCCTCATTATAGATCCGGGCTGTTATTTTCCGGAGGAAAGAACCGTTTTGCAGGAAAAGATCAGCGCCAAAGGCCTGAATCCGGTTATGTTGGTCAACACGCATTGTCACTTAGACCACGTTTTTGGGAACAAGTTTGTTCATGAAACCTGGGGGCTGGAACTGCATTTTCATGCGGCAGAACAAAAAGTATTCGATTATGCCACTACGGCTGGTGATTTGTGGAATCTTCCATTTGAAAATTATGCAGGTCCGGTTCATCATTTAAAAGAGGGCACTTCGATTCAAATTGGCGACGACAAGCTGCATATTTTATTTACCCCTGGGCACTCTCCTGGCAGTATTTCTTTTTATTCTGAAACGGAAGGATGGGTCATTTGCGGTGATGTGCTTTTTAGAGAAAGTGTGGGACGTACTGATTTACCCGGTTCTGATTTTGCAACACTAGAAAATAGTATTCGCACCCAGTTATATACCCTGCCCGATGCTACCTATGTATACAGTGGTCATGGAATGCCTACCACCATTGGGTATGAAAAACAAAACAATCCCTTTGTCAAAGCGAGTTGAGCGTCTTACTTTGTAAAGGACGCTTTTAGTTTGCTCCATTCTTCTTTTTCCGTGCGACTGATAAGCAGTATGAATGAAGTGAAGAGCACCGTTGCGGCGCCCAAATTAAAGAGTCGATTGGGCCACCAGCCAATCAATGTACGATGGGTCACATATAAAAATCCGCAGGCTAGTAAATAGAAAATAATTTTTTTGACCGGATAAGGAACGGGATAATGTTTTTGTCCAAGTACATAGCTGGTGACCATCATAAAAAAGTAACAAGCAAAGCTAGCCCCCGCTGCACCCCAGTAATGATATTTTGGGATCAGCACAATGGTGAGCACAATGGTGATGAGCGCTCCACCAAGGGTGATAAAGGCCCCGGTTAAATTTCGATTGGTCAATTTATACCAGATGCTGAGGTTGTAATAAATGCCCAATAAAATATTTGCCATGGCAAAGAGCGGCACTACGTATAATCCTTCCTTCCAGCGTTCTCTTCCAATGGCATCAAAAAACCAAGCGGCTACATCAATATAAAGTGACACGCCTAAAAATAAAATGCAGCAGACTAATACAAAAAATTTCATGATGCGTGCGTACGTTCGTGGCGCCTCTTGTTCTTTGCTCTTATTAAAAAAGAAAGGCTCAGCTGCCATTCGAAACGCTTGTATAGCGATGGTAATGACAATGGAAAGACGAATGATATTGCCAAATACACCGAGTTCATGTTTGGCCTGTTCTGTTGGTAAATCCACCACAAATTGATAGAGGAGTCGGCTCAACATATCATTGACAATGCCACCCATTCCTACAATGACCAATGGCCAACTATATTGCATCACTTGTTTAAAAAGTGCGCGATCAAAATTGAATTGAATCTGTTTTAGTTCTGGGAAAAGCAATAAAAAAGTACAAATACTACCCAGGAAATTTCCAATGAGGTACCACTCGATGCCCCGATCAATACCTATTTCTAGTTGCGGAAAATAAGCAGGTTGAATACCTAAAAAGAAAAGAACAACCGCAATGTTAACGGCCACCGAAGTGAGTTTAGCAAAGGCAAAGCGTTTAGGTCTATTTTCCTGCCGAAGTTTTGCAAACGCCAGGGTAGAAAGCGTGTCAAAAAACAGGACACCAATCATCCAATGAATAAATCCTTTATTCTGTTCTAAGTTTCCCCAAGCGGCAAGCGCGTCTTGATTGATCCAGAGTAACGCGCTAAGTAAAAAGGTGGTGCAAAAAAGAGCAAGTGAAAGTGTGCTGTATAGTCGCGTACGATCCACTTCTTGTGAAAATCGGAAATAAGCAGTTTCTACTCCGTAGGTGAAAATGATATTTAAAAAGGCTATAGCTGCATAAATCAACGTGAGGTCGGCCGTGACGGCGGGTTCCCGAAACAATAGCGGCAAACTCAGGTTCATCAAATAGCCCAAAAAACGACTGGTGATGCTGGGAAGCCCATACCACAGTGTTTGTCCGGCTAATTTTTTGAGTTCGCTCACGGCAAATTCTTTGCCCATAAAGATAACAGTTTGCAGGCTTGACTTATCTTTAAAGAGTAAAATGAATCCCATGAAAAGAATTTTCAGTTTGCTACTGATGATGATCAGCTTTCAATTGACTATTTCCGCGCAGGTGTATGAAGGAACTGCGGAGTTTGACAAAAAAAAGTATCCAGCCTTTTTAGCTGAATTTGATTATCCGGTTGCAGCAGTAGAAAATGCAGTGTTAAAACGGTTTTCAAAATTGGGATATCGTCCCAAGGAGGAAAAAGGGATTTTTAATAAGGACAAGGGCTATCGAGTATTTGCAGGCTCCATCATGAATGAAATTACAGAGGGAGCCGCCGATTATTATCTCAAAGTGGAAGATCGTACTAGTAAAGGAAAGCCAATTGCCTTTTTGACCCTGATTGTTTTACAAAATGGCGAAGCGCTTGGTCGTGGGGTGAGTGAAGCCAGAGCAACTACGGTGAAAGCCTATCTCAAAAGTTTGATGCCCGATATCATTGCAGAAAATTTAGAATTAGACATCAAAGCACAGGAGGAAGCGATTGCTAAGGCAGAGAAAAAATTAGAATCTCTCAAACGCGAAAAAGCCGAATTGGAGCGTAAAATTGAAGTGAATGAACGCGGTCAACGTGATACGGAAAATGAGATCAAAGGCAAGCAAGAAGGGCTGGAGATTTTAAAATCAAAACGTGTGACTACTCCGGCTTCGACAGGAGTGGGTTCCGGACAAAAGACGAATCCGTAAGTGTTTTTAAAAAAGCAATCAGGTTGGTTGATTCCTGATCGCTCAGTGAAATTCCATTTTTAATTAGGGGGTCAATCGTGGCACTTGAAATGACACCTACTCGGTAATGATTGATACATTGTTGGAGTGTCATGAATCTTCCATCGTGCATATAATTAGAAGAAATGCTTGCGTTGCGTAGGGTGGGGACTCGAAATTTCAACGAATCATTTTTGAGGCCGGTGATACGCATTCTTCCATAATCTTTTAAAGAAGGATCTACCGATAAACCAATATTGCGGTAGCTAAAATCGGTAAACAAGGGCTCGGGATGACAGGTAGCACATTTTGCTTGGAATAGTTGATAGCCATTTTGTTCTTGTGCGTTGAATGCTATTGTTCCTTTTTTGAATTGATCATATTTACTATTTGCAGAAACCATGGTGCCCATGAACTGCGATAATGCGCGTAGTAGTTGATAGGGTTCAATGTCATAGGTGTGAAATACTTCACGAAAGGCACGTTGATAGTAGGGGACTTTTTCCAACTTTCGTTTGATGTGATCAAACTGTTCTCCCATTTCTGTTTTTCCTGTAATCGGATGAATCGCTTCTTCTTCCAAGGATTGAAAGGCCCCGTCCCAATGAAATGCCGGATACCAAGCCAAATTAAATAGTACGGGCGCATTGCGAAGGGTATGTGATTCAAAAACCCCATGGCTGCGATCATGTTCAAAAGTGCCAAAGGCTGCTACTTGTTCGTGGCAGGAGGAACAGGGATGATCATTATCGATAGACAAAAGGGGTTCATAAAAAAGTCGTCTTCCTAATTCGATACCCTCCTTGGTGAGTGGATTATCGGAATAGTTATAGCGCGGAGGCGGAAAATGGGGAGGGACTAATTGCGCAACGGACGTGAGTCCCCGTGTATGCATCGTTTTTCGGCAACCCGTTAACACGCGAAAGCTGACTATAGAGGTCGCCAATAAAATTAATACGATGCTTTTTTTATTCATACCGATCAAAACGGATTTTACCACGTCCCGATTTTATTTCGGCCTTTCTTTTTTTAGTGTCCAGTCTTTTTTTATTGGCACTGGCACTCGTTTTTGTCGCAATACGGGGTTTCTTTTTTTGTAAGGCTTGTGTGAGTAAGCGTGCTACAATTTTAATCGCTTCTTGTTTGTTGGCCCATTGGGTCCGGTGGACTTGTGTGCGAACAAATAATACGTCTTCGGTATTAATTCGATTAGCTAGTTTTTGTCGGATGACCGATTTTTCTATTTCGTCAAGGGCGGTAGTTTCATAGAGCGCAAGCATGGCGGTGACAGCGGTTTCCACCTTGTTTACATTTTGTCCGCCGCTTCCTCCGCTACGCGAAGTGGTAAACTGTAATTGCTTTATGAGTTCGGGTAAATTCATCCTACTTTTATCCTCTCAAATTTAGTTCTATTATGCGAGCAGTGGTTCAGCGGGTCAGTCAAGCTTCTGTAACAGTCAATCAACAAAAGATTGCATCGATGGGGGTGGGGCTGCTTGTATTACTTGGCATTGAAGAAGCGGATACGGAGGAAGATATAGAGTGGTTAAGTGCTAAGATTTTAAACCTGCGGATTTTTGATGATACGTCCGGCGTGATGAATTTGTCTTTACTTGATAAGGGGGGCGAATTGATCTTGGTCAGTCAATTCACTTTATTTGCCTCTACAAAAAAAGGGAACCGACCTTCCTATATCCGGGCAGCAAAACCTGAAACGGCGATCCCACTCTATGAAAAAATGATTGATGCGCTTAACAAGGGGATGGGTAAATCCATCCAAACTGGCTCATTTGGCGCCGACATGAAAGTGGATTTGACCAATGATGGACCCGTTACCATTTTATACGATTCAAAAAATAAAGAATAATGACACTTGAGCAAGCACAACAAAACGTGGACCAATGGATCAAAACCATCGGCGTTCGTTATTTCAGTGAATTGACTAATATGGCTATCCTCACGGAGGAAGTGGGCGAACTAGCGCGCGTGATGGCACGTACCTATGGCGACCAAAGTTTTAAAAAAGGAGAGGAGTCCGCCAATCTTGCCGATGAAATGGCCGATGTACTATGGGTATTGATTTGCTTAGCTAATCAAACGGGAGTGGATTTAACGACAGCGCTACAGCACAATATGGATAAAAAGACCCATCGTGATGCCCAACGGCACCAGGATAATCCCAAGCTACACTGACAATTGAGTTTTATATTTGCACCCTATGGCAAGCGAGAGTAACCGTTTTCAGTCGATCATTTCCCATTGTAAGGAATATGGATTTATTTTTCCTAGTAGTGAAATCTACGATGGCTTACAAGCCGTGTATGATTATGGGCAAATGGGAAGTGAGCTCAAAAAAAATATCAAAGACTATTGGTGGAAGAGCATGACGCAACTCCAGGATAATATTGTGGGGATTGATGCGGCTATTTTTATGCATCCCACTACCTGGAAGGCCAGCGGTCACGTAGATAATTTCAATGACCCGATGATCGATAATCGCGATAGTAAAAAACGCTACCGCGTAGACCACCTGATTGAAGCATTTGCCGATGAACAAAAAGCAGCGGGGAATGAAAAGTTGGCAACAGATGTATTGAGCGCCATGGATTCGCTAGTAGCGAAAGATGATTTTGCCGGCTTGAAAAAATTGATTGAAGACCATCAAATCAAATGTGCTATCAGTGAAACGTGTAACTGGACCGATATCCGTCAATTCAATTTGATGTTTGCCACGGAGTTTGGTTCCACTGTTTCTACCGATGATGCGGATAATAAAGTATACCTGCGTCCGGAAACCGCACAGGGAATTTTTGTAAACTTCCTCAATGTGCAAAAGACCGGGCGAATGAAAGTTCCCTTTGGAATTGCGCAGATTGGCAAGGCGTTTCGCAATGAAATTGTAGCGCGTCAGTTTATTTTTCGCATGCGTGAGTTTGAGCAAATGGAGATGCAGTTTTTTGTGCGTCCTGGCACACAGCAGCAGTGGTATGAGTATTGGAAAGAAGCGCGCTTGCAATGGCATTTGAGCTTAGGAATTCCTGTA
>CAYFLE010000048.1:0-10252 GCA_964343645.1 uncultured Chitinophaga sp.
CCTAATAACACAAGCTGACCGCCTGCTTGCGCAATCGCAGTAATAAACGAGCCTCCCAGAACGCCGGTGCTCCCCGTAACAACAATGGTTTTGTTTTTCAATGTAAAAAAATCACTCATCCTTTCTCTTTTATTGTACAGTAAATTGTGAACGCAATTTTATATCAACAGACGAACTTCCAATTAATAATTCAAATACACCTGGCTCCACTACCCATTTCATTTCTTTATTCAATAATTGAAGATCGCTAGGGTGTACAGTAAATGAAATTGTTTTTGTTTCGCCAGGCTTTAAAGATACTCGTTCAAATCCTCTTAACTGTGTTTCATACACCGTCACTGAACTTACTTGGTCTTTAATATATAATTGCACTACTTCTTCTCCTTCAAATTTTCCAGTATTAGTTAAATTAAACTGTACAGTCAAAGATCCATTTGTATGGATTAGCGAATCTGATAGTTGTAATTGTTGATAGTCAAATTGAGTATAGCTTAAGCCGTGTCCAAAAGGGTATAGTACTCCGTATACATTTGTTTTGCCAAACCCATTGGGACCATCCCCCGGCTGTCCTGCATGTGAACCGGGCTTGAATGGGAAATTATATTCTAATTGGCCGATACTTTTCGGGAACGTTACCGGAAGTTTTCCTCCGGGGTTGTATTCACCAAATAAAGTTTTAGCAAGCACCGAACCGCCGGCAGCACCCGGAAACCAAGCTTCAATAATAGCAGGTATCGCACGATCAGGCCAATTGATGGTTAATGCTCTTCCATTAATTAAAATCAACACGATTGGTTTACCCGTTTTTTGTAAGGCTTGTAATAGCGCTAATTGTTTACCAGGTAAGTCAAGTGAGGTACGACTTCTGCTTTCACCCACAAGCGATTCCTCCTCACCCATCACGGCAATAATCACATCAACATTTTTTGCTGCTTGTACAGCACGATTGATTGATTGTTCCTCCTCCTCAGTCAGTGACGTAGGGAATAATTCGGATTCGGGCCAATTAGCATCAATGGTTTCGCAACCTTTTTCATATTGTACAGTGGCAAAGTCTTTAGCGTATTGCTGAATTCCTTCTACTACAGATTCAATATGTACATTATTGGGACCATATCGACTTAGCGAGTGAAGTGTGTCTGCCGCTAAAGGACCAGTCACTAATATTCGACGTATACTTTCTTTTTTGAGTGGAAGTAGATTTTTTTCATTCTTAAGTAAAACAATACTTTGGCGCGTCAACTCTTGAGCGGTGTGCAAGGCGCTTTTAGTTTGCACCAATGTATCAGCAGCACTAGGATCCACAAATGGTTTGTCAAAAAGACCTAATCGAAATTTTACACGTAGTACATCCGCTACGCGGCTATTTAAAGTGGATTGAGAAACGGCTCCTTCCTTAATGAGTTCGCGAAGGGGTAATACATATTTGTCGGGCCAATCAAAATTGGTGCGAACATTTAATCCAGCTTCAAAAGCTTGTTTCACCGCCTCTTTATAGGAAGAAGCGACATGATGCTTGGAAAAAATATACTCCACCGCTTCGCTATCAGATACCACATACCCATCAAATCCAAATTCCTTTCGCAACAACTCCGTTAAAAAATAATAACTACCAGTGATAGGCTCGCCATTCCAATCATTATAACTACTCATGATACCCATTGGCTTCGCCTCTTGTATCACTCGACGAAAGGGATAGAGATACATTTCATGTAATTCGCGAGGTGCCACATGTGGATCCGTACGCGCATTGCCATCTCGTCCACCTTTAGGTACACTATACACAGCATAATGCTTTAGTGTGGCAGCCACTTTTTGTGACTGAACACCTAACACAACCTGTTTGCCTAATTCTGCAATCAAAAAAGGGTCTTCCGAATAACACTCCACTACACGACCCCATCGAGGGTCACGAGCTAAATCTAAAATAGGCACATATACATTGGTATACCCTAGCGCATGCGCTTCACGGCCAATCACACGGCCTGCTTCGTGTAACAATTCTTTGTTCCAGGTACTACCCATCGCTATGGGTGCTGGCAAGGCGGTAGCACGATCGTGCGCCAGCCCATGAATACCTTCATTCGTAAAATCTACAGGAATGCCTAAACGTGTTTGTTCAATAAACCAACGTTGCACTTCATTGATTGCGTTGGCATGTCGACTATAAGGAAAAGATAATGTGGTTTGTGTTTGCTTACGAAAAGTGGTGTTGTTAAGATGCTCATCAATATTAGCAATCCCATCTTTCCACAATTTTGTTTTCCAACTATCTGTTGGTAAAGAATCTTTCAACACCCGTCCATATCCATATAAGGTTGCCAGTTGTGCCGTTTTTTCATCAATGGTCATTTGTTGCAACAAATTCTCAATACGTTTTTCTACAGGCGCTTTGGAATCTTCAAAAACATCTTTTTCCCCGTTCTTATTAAAATCAATATAATCGGGATGATACAGATTGGCTTGCCCAACACAATGGATGGAGGTACTGAGTAGAAGTGATATAAATAAGAAACGCCACATTCTGATTAAAACGGTTTCGCTAGAAAATTACGAAGACTATACTTACGAATATTGAGTTGACGCATCCAATCTGTTAAAACTGGATAGGCATCATAAGTGGTATTTACAATTCCCTTATTAGAGTCATTATTCGAAGGATCGGCAGTTGGATCAGATGGGTCATTATCTTGATATCTAAACCAATGCCAGCCTACACAAGAAGGCGATTGAAGCAGTTGCAAACAAAAATTCTGATAATGTAGGCCTCTATCTTTTTGTGTTCTGACTAACCATCCAGCTCCAGAAACATTGGGAAGACCGGAGTCTTCCGCTTTTGTATAAAACTCAGTAATAAAAAACGGCTTTTTTGCCCATTGCGCCCAATCAGACAAATGATTGGACTGGGGCTCCCAATATCCGTAATAATTTAATGAGTGAATATCTACAAAAGAATCAGCTGCCTTAATCAAGTGGGAATTATTTTTAGCAGAGGAATGAAGTCTACTTCCTAAAAACAAATGGTTGGGGTCTGCCTGCTTGATCGCAGCGGAAACTACTTCAAAATATACGGCACCCAGTAATCCTATAAAAACTTCCTTATTTGCTTTAGTGAGTTGACCTACTGGTATTGAATTCTTATCACAAAAATTGACTAATGCTTGACGAGTAAGATTAGATGGATCTGATATTTTTAAAATGGCATCTACTTCGGCAGGTAAAAAGGCTATTTCATTGTCAGAAAAATGTCCAAATAAAGCAGGGTCTTTTGCGGTAGCAATTAATGATTCTGTTTTTCTTTTACAGTAGCTAACAAAAGCTGGATCTAGAATAAATGAAATAGCAGGATGTGGTTTTCGAGTACTATCCAACTTTACGGCCTCTCGAATATATCCAGCTAACAACCCCAATTGAGTAGTGTAAGAAAAGGGAGCAGTGGCTGTTTTATTATAATTGGCAATGTCTTCAATTGTGGACCAAGAACCAGCCATATTAAATCCAGTCTGTTGAAGCAAAGCCACTGTCGAATGAATCCAAGAATCACTTGTCTTAAATTTTTGCTGAAAGGCTTCCTCGTTTCGAGGAGATTTTCCCAATCGAATACTATTGACGGCAGTGGCCCAAAAAGCATGGCCATGAGGATCTACTATAGTCCAAACTCCATTCAGCAGTTCAGTTTTGAAAAACCCAGTTGCGGAAAATTGAGTAGGTAAATACCCCCCATAGCTACATAAATTATCTGGATTTCCAATTTTGAAGTTGACTAATTGGTCAATTGAATGTGTCGTCTTTGATTTCCAATCGGAGTATTGAATACGACGCAGACTATCTCTACTCCACTCTTTTGTTTCAACAGTATATGCGCCTGAATAGATAGAGGACTGTGCTCTTAAAACAGGTAAGGGAAAAGATAAGAATAGTGCTAGATAATATAAATTGGTTCTTTTCATAAATATAAAGGGAGCGGATAGTCCGCCCCCTTTGTAATCAGTTAATCAAAATTAATAACCCGGATTCTGTGGCATTACTTTAGTGAGATTAGCATCAATCACACTTTGTGGAATGGGTAAAATAGTGTCACGCAAGGTTATTTTAGTACCTGCATACAAATTGTATTGCTGTGTTCTAGCAAACCAGGTACCTGTACGTAATAATGTATAACGGCGATGCTCTTCTGTAACCAACTCTCTAGATCTTTCATCTAGAATAAATGCAAGATTTACTTGAGAAGCCGTAATGGGTGTAGCATTGGCGCGTGCACGTAGCGTATTAATAGTAGTAGCTGCTCCAGCTAAATCATTTAAATAAAATTGCGCCTCTGCCAAAATCAAATAAGTTTCTGCTAAACGCAAATAGATTTGATCATTATAGTTAGATGAATTTTGTACATCCGCAATATCTGCAGGTGCCCAATCCCATTTCGTAATGCTTGGCCAGTTAGAGGCAGTTGTAGCATTGGGGGCTGGCTCTGTGCAATTGACACTTAAGCGCACCGTATCAATTCCAAGACGTCCACCAGCAGGTCCTGTAGTATAACCAGGAGTTGCACAGGTTGCCGTAGTGTTGATATTTAAGTTTGTAGGCAATGAAGCGGGGTTGTTCATTAAGTAAAAAAATCGCCAAGCAAATGAAGATCCGCGATGGTCTGTGGCGCCATACAGTGAAAAGGCATATTTAGTAACAGCAAAACGGCCTAATCCACGTCCACCATTTTCCACTGAATAAGTAACCGGTGTTTTTGAAGGGCTGCCCACCTTTAGCTCATTGTAACGATTGACCCACCAACGACGCATAATATTGGCATCACCCCCATTAGATAAATATTCATTTTGAATAACCCATAATACTTCTGTATTTCCTTGGCTTCTATTGGAGTTGCCATCTAAGAACATATCAGTAAATGGAGTTCCTGGCTTGCTAGCGTTTACGCCATATCGAGCAGTTACTAAACGATACTTTGTGTTTTGAATAACAGCTAACGCTTTGTCTCTTGCTTTTGCATAATCACCCATAGCAAGGTAGAGTTCCGCCAAATAATGTTGCGCTACCACTTTACTGGCACGTCCTTCTAGAATTGGTAAATCACTCATGCCCGCCTCGGCATCCAATAAATCTTTTTCCATAGCTGCACGAACAGTAGCCACTGAAGCTCGTTCCCAATCGGTTCTAATTGTACTTCCCTTAGACTCTACTAAGTTCAAAGGAACAGCGCCAAATAAATAAGTTAAATGTCTGTACGCCCATGCACGTAACAATTTTGCTTCACCTACAATTTGTGCTTTTTCTGTAGCCGTCCAATTAATTCCAGAGACGGCAGATCGATCAATTAACGTGTTAGTAGCGTTAACAACCTGATAGAGCCATTCCCAAACTCGTTTTACATAGGAGTCGCTTGGATTTAAACGAACACCAAAATCATTAAATACTTGTTCAGGTGCATTACCAGCAGGACGCAAACTGTACGCATTATCTACTCCAATGAAAGCAGGCGTCATGGCCATATCATTAGAGGCACCATTGATTCCTTTACGTTCTGCACGCCAAAGATTATAGATACCATTTAAGCCAGACTCAAAGCCAGCTTTATTCACGTAAAGATTATCAGGTGCAATTTCTGCCAGGGGCTTTTCTGTCAAAAAATCTTTATTGCAGCTTAATGAAAAAGCAAACAAAAAAAGAAATCCAAAAGCAATTCTATTTTTCATAGTAAATAATATTAGGCTTAGAAGTTAATGTTTACACCGAGGATCACTTCTTTTTGAAGCGGTAATCCATATTGATTAGTCAATTCAGGATCAAGTCCTTTATATTTTGTAATCGTGGCAACATTTCTGCCCGTCACATATATTTTAAAAGAAGTGACCTTCATTAATTTAATGACAGAAGGCTTTAGTTCATAACTCAGCGAAATATCCTTTAAGCGAATGAAATCTGCATTTTCATAAAAATTAACGCCCAGCGGATTCGCATTGGCATCATTCGCAAAGTGAGTCCCATTGGGGTTGCTTGGAGACCACCAATCTTTTTTAGTAGTATTTCTTCTCACATCGGTAAACACGTTATCATCTTCGAATGGATTACGTTTAGTGACCCCACGCACGCCGTGCATAAAGACCATCAATGATATCCCCTTAAACTTGAATGTATTAGTCATACCCCAAATCAGGTTAGGATCTTCGTATCCAATAATGGTGCGATCAAGCGCATTAATGATTGTGTCACCATTGATGTTCTTAATACGAACCCAGCCTGGTTTTGAAGTTTTTTGTACAGATTTATCAACTTCTTCTTGTGAGCGAAATACACCATCATAGGCAAGGCCATAAATTAAGTTGATGGGTTTACCAATGAACCAGCCATTTGCTACATCATCTTTGCCATCTCCATATAAGTCAACAATCTTATTGCTGTTATGAGAAAAATTGAGGTTAGTTGACCAGGTAAAATCTTTAGTTTTAACCGTAGTAATATTCAACGCTACCTCATACCCTTTGTTAGCAGTTTTCCCAATGTTTTGAAGAATTCTTGAAAATCCTTGAACAGATGATATAGCACGATACAACAAAAGATCTTCTGTGTTTGCATTATAGTAATCTACCGATCCTTGAATTCTGTTTTTAAAGAGCCCGAAATCTAACCCAAGTGTTCTAGAAGTGGTAGATTCCCATCCTAACTTATCATTCGCCAAACTACTGGGAACATAGCCAGATAAAACAGTAGTTCCGGTCAAATACGGAGCACTGCTCAATTTTGCCAATGAACTATAGGAAGACACTGCTTGATTACCATTGATTCCGTAAGAGAATCGCAACTTCAAATTAGAGATTGCTTTTACGCCGGCTAAAAATGCTTCACGGTGAATATTCCAAGCAAAAGCAGCAGAAGGGAAAATTCCATATTTATTATTGGTGCCAAATCCAGAATACCCATCACGACGAGCCGTTAATGTAACAAGATATTTACCATCCCAACCATAATTCAAACGAGCCATTTGTGAAATTAAATTCTGTTTAAAATTCACTGCACTGGAAGTCAAAAGAGTAGCGGCACCCATTTGATAATTGGTCAACACATCGTTAGGAAATCCCTGTCCATCAATTTGATCCCGATCAAACTGATTACTTTGACTACTATACAAAGCAGTGAAATTGATAGAGTTCTTGCCAAATTCTTTTGTATAGTTGATGATATTCTCTAATGTAAAATTGCGACCTGTAGAATTATAGTTAGTAGCCACTCCATTCGCTTCATACCCTACTGCTACATTCCGTCCCCAATAAGTTTTTCTAAAATTGCTTTCATATTCGACTCCATTATTAAGTTTATAAGATAGGCCTTTGATAAAAGGAATATCGAACCGAATATTATTAGACATAAACACACGGTAAGAATTATCGGTGTTTTTTACTAGCAAGTTAGATAACGGGTTACGAGCAGGGGGATAATCAGCATACGCATAAATAGCTATGCTCCCATCTGCATTATAAGGACGAGTAAGTGGATTAAAGAAGTTGGCTCCACCACCCGTATTTCTAGAATCAGAAAACTCAACAGGTAAGCCATCTCTATCTTGGAAGGATATTTGCGAAGAAGTTCCTAGGGTAATCCAGGGAGCTACTTTAATTTCTAGATTTGGACGAATGGAATATCTTTTGAATCGGTCATTCACTGATACGCCTTTTACATCTAGATAGGTACCGCCAAAATAGTAATTGATGCGATCACTAGCACCTGATACAGCAATAGTGTGTTGTGATCGGGTTCCTTGTTGCGTAGCTAAATCATACCAATTAACCCATTGCTTTGAATCATAAATTTCTTGTTCAGCAGCTGAAACAGTATTGGGTGCATTGAGACGAGTCTTTTTAAAATTATAAAACTCCTCCCCATTTAAAAGGTCTGGTTGATTCGTCAATTGCTGCGTTCCAACAAACCCATCATAGGTGAGCATAAATTTATCTTTCTTCCCTTTTTTAGAAGTGATCAATATGACACCGTTTGAACCTCTGGATCCATAAATCGCAACAGCCGACGCGTCTTTTAATACTTCTATTGATTCTACGTCACTAGGATTGATTTCTGAAATTCCTCCTTCATAAGGAATCCCATCCCAAATAATCAATGGGCTATTACTAGCACTAATAGAATTACGACCGCGAATAATAATCGAAAGATCATTACCCTCGGCACCACCCCCATTTGTATTAATCCGCAATCCAGGAACAGCACCTTGTAATGCCTGCGCAATATTGGTATTGGGTAATTGCTGTAAACGATCTTTGGATAAAGTAGCAACGGAGCCTGTTACATCTCTCTTTTTTTGCGTTCCATAACCCACCACTACTACGTCTTCTAAACCAACCACATCCTCTGTCAGCGTTATTTGAACAACGCCAGTTGATCCAAATGAACTCTCTATAGTTTGATACCCAACGCTAGAAACAACTAAAATGTTTGAAGCAGAAGCGTTCACGTTGATGGTGAAATTTCCTTCCTCATTTGTACGAGAAGTTGCCCCTGTATTTTTTTGAACAACAGTCGCTCCCTTAACTGGTTGACCTGTTGCAGTAACAACTCGGCCACTGATGGATCGGGTTTGTGCAAAAATGGAAAGGGTTAAAAATAGCGCGCCTACAAAGGCGGTTAGTCTTTTAAACATAGCAAGCAGTTTAATTTTCAATCTTTTAAACAGATAGAATGGCGAAAAGTTAGCAAGCCTTAAGCGACCTTCAGATTTTATTTACGATATCGTTTTCGTCTAATTTCGTAACTTTCGACTTCTGCTAAAACTATTATATCATTGAATATCAAATTGTTAGCTAAAGAATTGGGCTTATCGATTGGTACCGTTTCGAAAGCTTTACGAAACAGCCATGAAATAAGCGAAGCCACCAAACAAAGAGTTTTGGCAAAAGCCAGAGAGGTAAATTACCAGGTAAACCCCTTTGCGAGTAGCTTACGAAAACAAAAAAGCAAAACCATCGCAGTTGTTATTCCTGAAGTTGCCAATAACTTTTTTGCCTTAGCCATTAATGGAATTGAAGAAGTGGCGCTTGAAAAAGAGTATCATGTATTAATCTATTTAACACATGAAGATGTAAAAAAAGAAATAACAATTGCGCAGTTATTACAAAATGGCCGTGTTGATGGAATTCTCGTGTCGCTTTCAGCTCAATCGAAAACAAAATCGCACTTAAAAGCAATTCAAGAAAAAGAAATCCCCCTCGTTTTTTTTGATCGAATAGCGGAAGAGTTTGAAGTACCCAAAATTGTTACAGATGATTTTGAGGTTAGCATAAAAGCAACAGAGCATTTAATAAATAATGGCTGCAAAGAAATTGCCTTTTTGTCCATCTCAAAAAACATATCAATAGAAAATGGTCGACGAAGAGGATATGAGGAAGCACTCAAAAGAAATAATATTTCGATCAAAGAAAAATTAATTATCAATTGTGAAGATGAAATAACAGGTAGAGAAAAAATTAAACAGCTCTTACTGAGTAAACAAAAACCAGATGGCATATTTGCCTCGGTGGAGAAATTAGCCGTAATGACTTATGAGATTTGTAGAGAACTCCAAATTTCAATCCCGCAACAATTGAAAATCATCAGCTTTTCTAATTTATATACCGCCGCCTTATTAAACCCTCCCTTGACTACAGTGACTCAGCCAGCTTTTGAAATGGGAAAACAAGCAGCTACGATACTCTTCAAGATGATTGAAAAAAAAGGGCATCACTTTTTACAAGAAAAAACGGTTGTCCCCTCAAAATTGATAATTAGAGGATCCTCCGTCTAGAAAATGGAAAGGCTATTTACCCGTCAATTTTTTATACCGCATTAATGCCTCTAAAAAATAATAATCAGCATAAATGATGGGGACATCCACATCTTTATTGACTGGCTTATTTCCCGTGGAGGAAAGTAGCATAGCATGATTTTGCTGATTACTTTGATAGTAGTTGGTGCTAAGTGCATTTAAAATTTGAGTGGCATTTTCAAAATAGTTCTTCCCCTTCGTTGAATCATCGCAAAGAGTGGAGAGTTCAAGAAGGGCAGAAGCAACAATGGTTGCTGCAGACACATCTTTGGGTGCTTTAGGAATAGCGGGATCATCAAAATCCCAATAAGGAATACCGTCTTTTGGTAAACGTTTTAAAAATAAGTCAGCGGCATCCATAGCAGTTACAAGAAAAGGACGATGTTTTGTTTCTCTAAAAGCCATTGTAAATCCATACACAGACCAGGCCTG